>JBQTKE010000286.1:0-2529 GCA_052386435.1 Myxococcaceae bacterium | reverse complement strand
CACGGCGCCGGGTAGAGAGCGTTCGGCAGTCGAGCTCGCCACTGGCTTTCCCAACTGCTTCACCACCTTGTCGACCGCCTCAGCGGCGATGCGTCGATACGTCGTGAGCTTTCCACCCGCGACCGTGACCAGACCGGGCTCGTCGAGAATGTGGTGCTCGCGAGAAATGTCCGAGGTGTCCACGGAGCCCGACTCTGGCGCGACGAGTGGCCGCAACCCCGCCCATGTCGAGAGCACGTCCTCCAGCTTCAAGCTCGCGGTGGGGTAGTAGTGGTTCGCCGTCTCCAGCATGTACTGCACGTCATCTCGGGTCGCATAGACCTTGTCCGGATTCCCATCGAAGAACGTGTCAGTGGTGCCCAACACCGTCCGGTCCTCCCACGGGATCGCGAAAGTGACGCGGTGATCTCTTCGCGCCAACATCACCAGCGCGTGGTGAATCGGCAGCCGCGCGCGATCCACGATGAGGTGAATCCCCTTGGTCGGCTTGAGAAAGCCGGAGTGGCCCGCCATCTTCCGCACTTGATCCGTCCAAGGACCCGCGCCGCTCAACAACACCTTCGCCTTCACCAAGACCCGCTTGCCTGACTCCGCGCAGACAACCTGCGCACCATCAAAGCGGCCCTGAGCGTCTTTCGTCATCTTCTCCACGCGCGCGTGGTTGAGCACCCGCGCGCCCAACGCCCGCGCGTCGATCGCGTTCTCCAGCGTGAGCCGTGCGTCGTCGGTCATGCAGTCGTGGTAGACGATGCTGCCCTTGAGCGACTCCTGGTTGAGCAGCGGCTCCAGCGTCTGCAGCGCCTTCGCGCGATACGTCTTATGCACCGGGAAGGGACGGAACTTCGAGAGCGCGTCGTAAATCCACAAGCCCACATCCAGCTTGATCAACCCCGGTCGTGACTCCTTGTACGCCGGCATCATGAACTTGAGCGGTCGCACCAAGTGTGGCGCCAAGCGCAGCAGCAGCGCGCGTTCATTCGTTCCTTCGAAGACCAGCTTGAACTGCGCGTGCTCGAGATACCGGACACCGCCGTGAATCAGCTTCGACGACTTCGAAGACGTCCCCGACGCGAAGTCGTCCTTCTCCACCAACGCGACCTTCAGCCCGCGCAGCGCGGCGTCTCGTGCCACGCCGCAGCCGGTGATCCCGCCACCAATGACCAGCAGGTCGTACGTTGTCTTACCCAGCTCGTTGAGCCCGGCTTCGCGTGTCTCATTCACAGATGCCATGACGCGTCAACCTAGCGCCAAATGGGGGATCAAGCACGCCAGGCACGCGAAAATTCTGTGAACTCAAGTTGGCGATTTGCCGCTCCGGGAAGCGCGCGCAAGAATTCCGCAACGTCGTTCCCCTACGGTCACCCCCACCACCGGATGCCGTCCTCCCACGGCCCCCCAAGCGTGACGGAGCTCTACATGTCTCACCGAAGTCTGGCCGCGCTGCCCCTTTTCCTCGCGGCGCTCGTTCTCTCCGCCCGCTGTGGAGGCGCCAAGAACGACGGCACGGGCGGGGGCTCGCAGAACATGGGTGATGGCGGAACGCTCAGCGACGGTGGCAGCGGTGGACCGGTGACCTGCACCAACGTTCCTACGTGGAATGGCGTGGATCCGGTCGCGACCTACGTGGCGAACCAGACCTTCCCGTACAACATCGCCCTCTCGTTCGTCGACTTCCCCACGTCCTACTCGCTGATCCAGATGGAGGACTACCACGCGTCGAACACGTATCCGAAGACCGCCAACTTCACGACCGCGGACAAGTACTTCACCTGCGACACCTGCGTGACCCTCTGGGACGGCTGCGTCGACGCCAACGGCACCACCACCGGCCAAGGCGTCTTCTACAGCAGTCCGGTTCCGCCACCATCACCCAGGCGACGCAGAGCCCGGACGCCGGACGTTTCACCGCCAACATGCAGAACCTCAAGCTGGTGGAGTGGGTGCTCCCGCAGCTGGATGGAGGCGGGGACTTCGCCAAGCCGAACGGCCGCTGCTACGACGTCGGCGCCGCATCGTTCGACGTGACTTGGCCGTAGTCGCAGCCGTTAGATCCCGCCCAACTTCAACAGACTCTCCGCGGTCGCGTCGACGGCTTCCTCGCGCGACCGCGGTTTCCATTTCAAACCCCCGCTCCGCCTTGGCGCTGATCGCGTTGCGAACTTTGCCGGGGGCGCGATCGGAGCAACTGACTCAGCGAACACGATCACGGATTGCTTTCAATTCCTGTTCCGTCTGCAAATCCTTAGGGCGACCGATGGCGTGTTTTACGGTGATGAGGTCGTCCAAAGAGATGACCTTGCAAGGGCGTCCAAATAGATCGAGCGTGGTGGCCGCGCTCGCGACGCGCGCAAAGTCTCCGACGGGTGGAACGGACCCGAGGACATCGAGCACGCCAAGCTTTGTTGGGTGCAAATCCCTGTTTTGTCGACGAGGGTGTAAGGACTTCAAGTGGTTAGAGGAAGAAAGTAAGCCCGGGGTCGTCGCTTCCGGTGGATAATCGAATTGTCGAGAAACGATTGTCCCTTGAAG
>JBQTKE010000285.1:0-2148 GCA_052386435.1 Myxococcaceae bacterium | reverse complement strand
GTTCGGCCGGTTCCTTGACCTCAGTAAGGGGACGCCATCCGAGGATACATACCGGCGCGTCTTCGAAGCTCTCGACCCGGAGGCCTTTGAGCGCAGCTTTATCGGATGGACTGGTTCCATCGCTGAGCTCAAGCCCGGGGAGACGGTGGGCATTGATGGAAAGACCGTCCGTAACAGCGGCAGGAACCAGCGTCGCTGCGCTCCGTTCACGATGGCCGATCCACGTGATCACGTTCGAGCGATCTCAGCGTTCACGTTGGGCGAAATGCGCAGAAAAGAAACTGATCGCGCTCAAGGGCCGCCTGCTGCGCACGCCCGCGCCTGTTACCGCCAAGCCCGTGGAGTACAAGCCACAGCCCGTCGCTGAGGTGCCCAAGAAGGCCGCTCCCTCTCCCGCTCCCGCTCCCGCAAGCAAGAAGGAAGTGAAGAAGGCGACGCCCTCCACGAAGTCTTCGAAGAAGCCCGTGGCCGCTTCGGAAGGGGAGCTGCTCGCGCTGATCAATGCTCTGGACGAGCACCCCAGGAAGGACGAGCTGGTGAAGGCCGGTTCGCAGAAGGATCAGCTGCTCCGATCGCTCATCCCGCTCTACCTGGCGCGAAGACTCGATCTGAACATCAGCTCCGGAGTGATCTCCCGCTTCTGGCAGGCCAATGGGATTTTCTACGCCGCCCCGAACGCTGCGAAGGCCCTGCGGCAACACGGGCTACTCCCGCGAGACGAAGACCGGCCGGCAATTGACCTCCACTGGCGTGAAGTACGTGGAGAGCGCCTTGGCGAAAAAGCGCGCCGCCTAAGGATTTCCGCATGGATGGGCGGGGCGGAAACGTCCGGTCCCCTCCCTCCGAGAATGCTTCAGCTCTCGAACTTCCATGCCCGTCTCATCCCCCTCCACTTCCCGTCCTGCCGCCAACCACGCCCTTGCTTCGTATGTGAAGGGCGCGGCGGTCTCGATGCTGTTTGGCCGCGTGCGCGGGGTGCAGTACGTGCGTGCCGTCGTCATGTCCGAGACGGACAAGCACTCCATCCAGCTCAACCAAGGGTATGTCGACGCCGAAGTCACCGGGCTGGCTCCAGACGGACGCGTCGTCTCGCTGAACGTCTCCGTCAGCGTGCGCAGCCTCAACGCCAGCGTCGCGCGGTCCATGACCTACTCGTCGCGGCCCCTGCCTCTCCCCGGTCTCGTGACTTTCAACGAGAGGGCGGACTTCCTCGCCGGCGCCGCCATGGGCCGCGCTGAAGCCAAGTTCGGTGGCCCCGTTCAGAGCGTCGACGTGCGCTTCCTCACTGGCCTGTCGGATGAGGACGTTCGACTCCACAGCGGCTGCGTGGAAGTTCAGAGCATCGTTCAGCTCGCCGCGGGTGGACGCCGCATCCTTCGCTGCCAGATCTCGCTGGACGGAATGGACCCGACCGTCGCGTGGAACCGGCTCTGCACAGTCGGCAGCGCCCTGCTCAACTGAGCTCCGATCCACATCGTTCAAAAAAATCACATCGATCAGCGCGACTCGCGCCGGAACGGATAGGCGAGCTGTCCCCAGAGTGTGCGAGGCAGGCGCGTGACCGTTCCGTACGAGATCGGCCAGTGCAGCCTTGGCAGGTGGAAGGTGCCAAAGAGCAGGTCGAACAGCGGCAAGTGCACCGCGTAGTTGGTGTCGATCGCAGGCTTGTCGCTGCTGTGGTGCCAGTGGTGAAACTGAGGCGTCACCAACAGATAACTCAAAGGACCAAACCGGAGCCCGACGTTCGCGTGCGCAAACACCGTCTGCAGGGCGGCGAACACGACGTAGATGTCGAGCGCCAGTTTGTCCGGGCCGAGCAGGTAGAGCGGCACCATTGCCAGCGAGCGATCGATCAAAATCTGCACGGTGTGGTTACGCGATCCAGCCAGCCAGTCCATGTGCTCTGCGCAGTGATGCACGGCGTGCAGCTTCCAGAGTGCGGGGACCTCGTGGTACGCGCGGTGAATCCAGTACTGGACCAGGTCCGCGCAAAAGATGAGCCCCACCACCTGCACAGCGATGGGCAGACTCTGCACCTCTGACTGGAGTCGGGCATTCACCGCCCAGCCAAACACCGCGGGCGCGAAGTGGTTCCCCACCAGGAGCAACGCGCCCACCGAGAGGTGGTTTATCGCGAAGTAGGTCAGG
>JBQTKE010000284.1:0-3866 GCA_052386435.1 Myxococcaceae bacterium | reverse complement strand
AAAAAAGTCTGCCAGAGAGGGACATTTTCTAGGGGTCATCCCCAGGGTCGATCAAACTCAGATCCCCTGCGCAAGCTGAATTTCAGTACCGATCTAATTTCAGGGGTTTGAAATGCGGAGGCCCTGGTGGAGCGAGGCCGTTTCATTGACTTAGTAGGGTGAATTCGTTATGCGCCCCCGCTTTCCCGTAAGGAGTTTCTCGCCGTGTCCAAGCGCACCTACCAACCGTCCAAAGTGAAGCGCAACCGCAAGCACGGGTTCCGCAAGCGGAACTCCACCAAAGCCGGCAAGGCCGTTCTGGCCCGTCGCCGTTCCAAGGGCCGCAAGCGTTTGGTCGTCGCCTCCTTTAAGAAATAGGCCGGAAGTAAGCCGTGACGACAGAAGACGGGCCAGGGAAGCAGCCGGAAGGCCGGGCCCGTCAGACGTTCCCCAAGTCGCTGCGCCTCCTCTCCCGCGCCGACTTCCTGCGGGTGCAGGGCAAAGGCATCAAGGTCTCCGCGGACCCTTTGATCGCAATGGCTTTGAAGAACGGCCGTGATGTCACCCGAGTGGGTCTCACCGTCTCGAGCAAGGTGGGCAACGCGGTGGTTCGAGCGAGACTGCGCCGGCTGATGCGCGAGCTGTTCCGAAAGCGGCGCCAAGAATGGCCGCAAGGATTGGACGTGGTGCTGATCGCCAAGAGCTCCGCGAAGGACGCGACCCTCCCCGTGCTCTCGCGCGCGTTTGACGCCCTCGCCGTGAAAATCCCGAGGCAAGTGAAGTGAGCGGGATGCGCCGGGCAGCGGTCTGGGTTCTCAGCCTGCCGATTTGGCTCTACCGCTGGACGCTGTCACCGCTGCTGCCCCGTGCCTGTCGTTTTTACCCCAGCTGTTCCGTCTACGCGTTGGAGTCGCTGCGCCAGCACGGTCCAGTGAAGGGGCTCTTTTTGGCGGCCCGCAGGCTGAGCCGCTGTCACCCGTTTCACTCCGGCGGCGTGGATGCCGTGCCACCGCCAGGTTGTGCGCATCACAAAAGGACCTGACGTCTATGGATTCGCAGAAGCGGTTGATACTCGCGCTGGGCCTTTGCTTCCTGCTGACCGTCGTCTGCTCGTACTTCTTCAATCCCGCCGGGAACGTGACCGGCGCGCTCGATGCGGGCATGCCGGTGGCCGAGCAGACGGTGGCTGCGAAGTCGGACGCGGGCGTCGCCGCTCCGGTGCAGGCCGTGGCCGCTGTTGCGGTGGATGGTGGCCAGCCGGTGGTCGCCGCGACGCCTCCCGCGCGCACCATCGAGATCAAGACGCCGCTCACGCATTACACTTGGTCCTCTGTTGGAGGTGGCCTCACCGGCGCGCCGCTGCAGGGCAAGAAGATGCGCGAGCAGCCCAAGGTCTCCTTCACCGACGGCTTCACGCTGCTGGCGAACAAGGAGCGCCCCGATGCGCCCGCCATGGACATGGCCCGCCCGCCGTCGCCCAGAGAGCTCCCCTTGTCCGTCGGCGTCGTCGGCAATCAACCGCTCTCCCGTGCGACTCCCTTCAAGGTCGAGGAGGGAAAGAACTCCCTCACCTTCACCGGCGTGGAGAACAACTGGGAAATCACCAAAGTCGTCTCTTGGCCGGAGGAGCCGGGTTTCGAGCTCCGTTACGACATCACGCTCAAGAACCTGGGCTCGTCGACCGCCACCGGAGATCTTGCCGTGCACTTCGGCCGCGCGGTAGACCCGGAGCACGAAGAGAAGGCGAGCGCGTTCGGCAGCGTGGGCAATCAGTCCCGCTCGGCGTGCAAGGTCGGCGAGGAGTTTCAACACCAGCTTCCCAAAGAGGACACGCCCGAAGGACTGACCGGCCCCGTCTCCTTCTTCGGCGTGGATCAGCAGTACTTCCTCGCCGCCGTCTTCCCGCTGAACGCCGCTGCGCAAGGCCGCTGCGAGCTCAAGCCCACGGACACCGAGCGCTCCGCCACGGGCTACTTCCCCTTGAGCGTCGAGCCGGGTATGAGCGTCACCCAGTCTTTCGGCGTCTACATTGGCCCGAAGGATCTCGAAATCCTCAAAGCCGTGCCGCTGGCCTCCGCGAAGGGCGGCAGTGAAGCGCAGGTCTACCGCCCGGAGCTGGAGAAGGCCGTCGACCTCAGCATCTGGGCTGTCATCTCCAACGTGATGTTGGGCATCCTCAAGTTCCTGCACCGCATCACCCACAACTGGGGCGTGTCGATCATCCTGCTCACGTTGCTGGTCCGCGCCGCCATGGTTCCGCTGGCGCACAAGTCCATGGTCAGCGCGGAGGCGATGAAGAAGCTTCAGCCGAAGATGGAGGAGCTCCGCAAGAAGTACGCGGATGACCGCGACCGCCAGAACATGGAGATGATGAAGCTATACAAAGAAGGCAATGTGAACCCGTTGGGCGGGTGCCTTCCGCTCCTCATCCAGATGCCCATCTGGTTCGCGCTGCTCACCACCCTGCGCACCAGCTACGAGATTTACCGCGAGCCCTTCTTCGGCCCCATCTGGTTCGACCTGACTTACAAAGACCCCATCTTCTTCCTGCCGGTGGCGCTGGGCCTCACCCAGATCATCACCATGAAGCTGCAGCCGCAGATGACGATGGACCAGACACAGGCGAAGATGATGACCTACGTCATGCCGGTGATGTTCACCGCGTTCATGCTCAATACACCGTCCGGACTGAGCCTCTACATCTTCACCAGCAACCTCTTCCAGATCGCGCAGCAGTGGGTGCTGCGCAAGTACCTCAAGGCGAAGGAAACGTCGGCGCTCGCCCCCGCGGGAGCTGTCACCGGAAGGAAGCGATGAGCGCTCCGCAAGTGAGCTCGACCGCGTTGGCTGGCGCGCTCTCGGCTCGGGCGATGAACGATCTGCGAGAGACCGCGTCGGCCGGCGTTCTCCGCGGTACGAGGATCGGATGGACATCATGAGTGATCCGCAAGCAGCTCCGCCCGCGTCCGCCGCGGTGAGCGTTCCCCCGGCGGTGGACAAGCGAGAGTGGGCCACGCGCGTCATCTATGACGTGTTGGCGTTGATGGAGCTGCCCGCGCGGCTGGACGTAAAGGATGCGGCGGACGGGGGGCTCTCCGTGGCGCTGCTGTTCGACGGTGAAGTTCCCGTGCCCCTCGCTGGCAAGCGTTCGCATGTCGTGGACGCGCTCCAGTTCCTCGCCAACAAAGTCGTGAACCGGCCCAACACCGAACGCCGGTGGATCTCCATCGGCGTGGGTGCCCACCCCGAGCCGCGTCCGCCTCCACAAGAGCGCAAGCCGGCCCCGGTTCAGACCTCGGCGCCTGTTCAGAGCGCGGCGCCCGTCGCGGGGGTTGCTCCGCCACGTTCGTCAGCTTCTCCTCCGAAGCAGCAGCACCGAGGCCCCAGCCGCTCCTCCGAGCAGGACGAGAAGACCCTCGAAGTCTCCGAGGACGCGGTGCTCGCCAAGGCAGCGCAGTCCCTGGCCCAGAAGTCCGCGCAGCTGGGGCGTTACCTCGCCATCGTGGGAATGAAGAACGAAGACCGCGCGCGCGTGCTCAAGGCCGTGGGCGGTACCGCCGGCGTGACCGTGAAGAGCGAGGGCGAGGGCCGCAACCGCCGCGTCGTCTTCACTCCGGACAAGCCCGCGCCCATGCCCAAGCGCACCCACCCGAATTTCGACGACGACGAGGACGAGGCAGAGGAGTAATTCTTCGCCCATGGGCAAGCCTAAGTCCGTCAAAGACAAGCTGTTCGCGGCCGCGGTGTTGAAGCGAAGTTTCGTGCTCCGTGGCGATCAAGACACGCCCGTGTTCAAGGCGGTCTATCCCGGCGTCTTGAGAGACCTGGAGCTCCAGGACGCGGACGTCGACAAGTACATCGAAGAGCACCGCGCTGAAGTCGATGAG
>JBQTKE010000283.1:0-3378 GCA_052386435.1 Myxococcaceae bacterium | reverse complement strand
AGTCTGAAACGCAGCGCAGAAACTGCTCGGTGCGGAATTCTGGCCAGAGCGCGTCGGTGAAGATGAGCTCCGCGTAGGCGCTCTGCCAGAGCAGGAAGTTGGAGATGCGGTGCTCGCCGCTGGTGCGGATGACCAGATCTAAAGAAGGAAGGCCGCGCGTCCAGAGGAAGGATTCGAACTGCTCGGGCTTGAGCGACTTGGTGTTGAGCTCTCCCGACGCGAGCTTCTCCGCCATCGCGGCAGCCGCGGCGATGATCTCTTCGCGGCCTCCGTACGAGAGCGCCAAGGTGAGGACCATCTTGTCGTTGCCTGCCGAGTCCTTGCGCAGCGATTCCAAAGGATCCCGGACGAGGCGTGGAAGTTTGTCGAGATCGCCAATGGCGTTGAGGCGGATGCCGTGGTCGAGGATCTCCGGCCTCTCCTTTTCAAGATATTCGCGGAGCAGATCCATCAGCCCGGCGACCTCGTCAGCGGGGCGAGACCAGTTCTGGGCGGAGAAGGCGTAGAGCGTGAGCGCTTGAACGCCAACTCGGCGCGCGGTGCGGGTGATCTCACGGACGCTTTCCGAGCCGGTGCGGTGGCCTTCGAGGCGTGCCTTTCCGCGCGCTTCGGCCCAGCGGCCATTTCCATCCATGATCACCCCGACGTGTCTCGGCAAAGGACGTGCCTTCACCTCTTCTTCGAGTTGGGACGGGGCGTGAACAGGACGGACAGATTCCATGAATTCACGGGGCAACATAGAGGCGCGCATGTCAGGCGTCCACAGCTCGCTCACCGGATGGTCGCCATCGTGCATTGAACGGTCGACTCGACCGCACGGCCGGCGAACCGACGCCTGTCCGTGACAGGTGCCATTCGAGTTTTCCTTGGCTAGGATTTTCAGTTCATGCCTCCGAAGGTCATCGGTCCCTACCGCGTGCTGGAAACGATTGGCAGCGGCGGCGTGGGCACCGTCTACCGCGCGATCGATCGCCGCAGCAACGAACCGATCGCTCTCAAACTGCTCTCCACCGGTCCCGCGCTGGATCCGCGTGCGGCCCGGCGTCTGGCCCGCGAGTTCGAAACTCTTTCCGACCTCTCACATCCCAACGTGGTGCGCGTCTTCGACACCGGCGTTTTTCAGGGCTACCCATATCTCGCGATGGAGCTGGTGGAGGGGCTGACGCTTCGCCACTACCTTTCTTTGAAGACGGAAGATTTGGCCTCGCCTTCCAAGCCGTTTTCAGTAACGAGTGTCGAGCGGCGGCGGCTCGAAGGGTTAGAACCCCTGTCAGCCCGTTCGGGTTCGCAGCCCCGTTCCCATTCGATGTCTGCGTCGGGGGATGCACCGGGAGGACCGTTCAACCTCGCTGCGTTCGCCGCGGAGAGTCCGAGCGACGAGGTGCTCTACGGCAAAGGCGCCGACTCCCTGCGCGCGTATGCAGACGCGGCGGACGAGCCGGACACATTGATCTCGAAGGAATACGACGTGTCGTTCGAATCCGCGCGGGATGTTCCGGTGGCCGCGGCGCCCGCGCAGAAGATCGCGGTGGATCTCTCCGCGCTGAATCGGCCGGAGCGGTTGGGCCGGTTGAAGGACGCGATGCTGCAGCTCTGTCAAGCGTTGGCGTACGTGCATGGGCACGGGTTGATTCACCGCGATTTGAAGCCGCCCAACGTCATGGTCGATGAGGACCGTCAGGTGCGGTTGATGGACTTCGGTCTCGCGAAGTTTTTGGCGGACGACGCGGCGGTGACGGCCGACGGGCGTCTGGTGGGGACGTTCCGGTATATGTCGCCCGAGCAGATTCTGGGCGAGCAGCTGGACCCTCGCGCGGACCTGTACAGCTTGGGGGTCATTCTTTACGAGCTGCTCTCGGGGCAACCGCCCTTCGACGCGAAGACGCCCTACGAGCTCTGGCAAAAGGTGCTGGAGACGGAGCCCCCGCCACTCGACGCGCTGAATGCCCAGACGGATCGTCAGCTCTCACGGATTGCGCATCGGTTGATTCGCAAAGAAGCGGATGATCGCTACCAGACCGCGGAAGAGGTGTATGAGGCGCTCTCCGAGTGAGCACCGGCGAGCCACGTGAGCTCTCTGTCCCCAAGGAAGGGGCCGGAAAGCGGTTGGACCTTTTCGTGGGTGAAGCCCTGTCGCTCTCGCGCGCGCAGCTTCGCGACATCTTCGACGAAGAGCGCGTGCGGGTGGACGGGCGGAAGGCGAAGAAGGGACAGAAGGTCGAGGCGGGGCAGAAGGTGTCGGTGGTGCTGCCGGTGCAGGCGCCCGCGAAGGTGGTGCCTGAACCCGACGGCGAGCTCGTCGTGCTGGCGTCTGATGACGCCCTGATCGCCCTGGACAAGCCTGCGGGCCGGCCTTCGCATCCGTTGAAACCCGGTGAGACGGGGACGCTCGCGAACGCGTTGATCGCGCGGTTTCCGGAGTGCGCGGAGGCGTCGGAGGATCCGCGCGAGGCGGGGCTTTGTCACCGGCTGGATATCGAGACGTCGGGTGTCATTCTCGCCGCTCGCTCGAAGGACGCTTGGCTCAAGGCGCGGGAGGCGTTCTCTTCGAGGAGCGTGGACAAGCGTTACTGGGCGTTGGTCTCGGGGCCGCTCGCGGATGAGGGGGAGATTGAGCTCCCGCTGCGCCACCACCCCCGCCATCCGGATCGCGTGGAGCCGGATCTAACGGGTGAGGGGCGCGAGGCGTTCTCGAAGTTCCGCGTGCTCGCTCGGCAGGGGGAGCTGTCACTGATTGAAGTTCAGATCCTGACCGGCGTGCTGCACCAGGTGCGGGCGCATCTGGCCGCGATTGGGGCACCGCTCGTGGGGGATGTGCTCTACGGTGGGAAAGCGGATCCGGCGCTGGGACGGTTCTTTCTCCACGCGCGGCACCTTTCGCTTCCCCACCCCAACGGCGGAAAGCCGTTTCAGGCGCACAGCCCTCTGCCGCACGAGCTCATCGCTGCGTTGGCTCGGCACCAGGTCGCACTGCCTTAGGGTGAAGAAGCAACAACCGGGGTCGCGCTTTTTTTTCGTCAGCGGCTTCTCGCAGCTGCGCGCGGTCTCCGACGGCTACCCGCGCGAGGTGATCGAGATCGCGGTGGACGACGGCAAAACCTTGCCGCACGTCTCCGCCCAGGCCTCGCAGCTCATCGCGCATCTCCGTCAAGTCTGCGCGAATCCCTGAAGCACCTTCAGAGTCAAATCTTTCACTTCGCCCTTCCCGCCACCCGCCATCACGCCCTCCGAAGTTGTGTTGCCGGGAACTTTGGAACCCTTCAAACGGGTTCGTCAACCGACCTTAGACAGGGATCGCGACGGCAAGAGATCGCCGCCACGATCCGTCGGCGCATCTTCGAAGAGGTCAAGCTCACCGCGTCCGCCGGAATTTCAGCA
>JBQTKE010000282.1:0-5146 GCA_052386435.1 Myxococcaceae bacterium | reverse complement strand
CTTGCGAACCCCAAGCCCAAAAGCTTCTCTCGCCCATGCGCACCCTCGTAGCGCATCCGGAAACACTTTGTGCTTCCCTCTGGCGCATGAAGGTCGTCTCGCGGCTGACGGCGGCGGCGTTGGATGTGATGACGCCCGAACCCTTGCCGACAAACCATTCACTGCTGGACGTGCCGCATCTGCTGCTCCCCCCCCACATCGCGAGCACGAATCCGTGCGCGTGTGGTTAGGCGCGCACCTTGCGAGTCGAAACGACCTTCCAAGTGGCCGGAAAAGACGAAGGCCCTGACACCGAGATGTCAGGGCCCCTTGCTGCGACAGTGGAGGTGGACGGGATCGAACCGACGACCTTCGCATTGCGAACGCGACGCTCTCCCAACTGAGCTACACCCCCGCGAGGCGGCGGGGAGATACCGGACGCCTACTTTGGTGTCAAGGCACCTCTTCTCGACGTCGAATCAGGTATTTGACTGACTCGAAAGTGGATGCCATAAAAACTCGGCATTGCAGAATTTCCTCCGGAAAAGATGCCCACCTCGCCCACGAAGACGTTGAGCCCAGCCGAGCTCGCGAAGCTGGAGCACGCCTTTGCAACGGACCCCGCGTCCGACGCCTACAAACCGCTCGCCGAGGCGTATCTCGGGATGGGCCGGTTCATGGAGGCGATGGTCGTTTGCAAGAAAGGCGTGAAGGCCCACCCCGCGGTCGCTGACCCGCGGCTGCTCCTCGCCCGCGTGTACGCCGAACAAGGCAAGGACAAGAAGGCGATTGAAGAGTTGATGGGTGCGCTGCAGGTCGCCCCCTCCGACAAACATGTTCTGCGCATGGTCGGCGCGCTTCAGCTGAAGACGGGAGAAGCCGACGCCGGCAAGGGCAACCTGCTCAAGGCTTTTCAAGCGGATCCTTCGGATGCGGAGACCAAGGCGCTGCTCGATCAGTACAAGGTCGAGCTCCCCAAAGCGGATCCTCCAACGGACCGGATGTCGGTCAACAACGGCAAGCCGGCGGCCGCCGCTCAGGCATCCGCCAGATCCGTCCCTATCGCGGGACCGGGCGCGGTTCCGGTCGCAGGCCCAGGGACCCGTCGCGAGGGCGCACGCGGTTCGGGGGCTTCGCCTGCGAAGGCCCAGGTTCAGCGCGAAACTCGGCCCGCGCTGAACGGAACGCCCGCGCCGCCTCGCCAGACCCAACCTCAGCAGCAGGCCCAGCGTCGCACCGCGGAACGTCCGCCCGCGCGTCCTGCTTACGAAGAGGATGACGAGGAGTCGCTTCCGCCGCGTCGCCAGAAGAAGGGCGGAGCTGGGGTGACGGTTGTGCTCGCGCTGCTCCTGGTCTTCGGCGTGGGTGGCTACGCGGTCTTCCGGAACTTCCGCACGCAGCGCAACAACGAGATCAAGAAGCAGCTGCGCGAGGCGACGGAGCTGCTCCGTCACGACAGCTACGACGCCTACAACAAGGCGAACACGGCGGCGAAGAAGGCGCTGGATGCGGACGGAAGCTCTGTCGACGCGCACGGCGTGCTGGCGTACATCAACGCCATTCTCTGGGGCGAGCACGGCGGCGGCGATCAAGCCCGTCAGCTGGCGCAGGAGCACCTGGAAGAGGCCAAGGTTCAGAAGGAATCCAAGGCCTACGTGGTCGCGGCGGATGCGCTTATCAAGATGTACTCGGGCAAGAGCACCGACGCGCTCAACGACCTGTCAGCGAAGATCAAAGAGTTCGACGCGAAGGGACAGAAGAGCTCCACGCTGTACCTCACGCTCAGCCTGCTGCAGATGAACGCGGGTGATCTCGAACGCGCTCGCGAGAGCCTGGAAACCGCGCAGGCATTGGCGTCTGGTGACCCTCGTATCTACGCGGCCATGGGCAACCTGTACCGGCGCCGCGGCGAAGGCGACAAGGCGTGGAACAACTACGACTTCGCGCTGCGCTATGAAAACACCCACCCCGAATCGCTGCTCGGCAAGTCGCTGCTGATCCTGGACCAGGATGAGCCGCAGTACATCCCGGCCGCGCGGATGATCAAAAAGCTGATCGATCTGGATCCGCCGGCATCTCCTCGTCAGCAAGCGGCCGCCCACATGGCGCGTGCGCTTCTGGTCTCGCGCGTGTCCCGCGATCTTCCGCTGTTCATCGACGAGAAGTTCAAGAAGGAGCTCGCGGAAGCGACGGGCGTCACCGCGGACAAGACCAAGGCGCAGCAGGAGATCGTGAAGGAAGAGCGTGACGGTGTCGACCGCTTCCCCAGCGACCCGGAGCTGCACTTGATCAAGGGGCGCCGGCTCTTCCTGGAGGGGCAGTTCGACGGCGCGGTCACCGAGCTCAAGGAAGCGATCAAGTTGGATCCTTCCCGCGCCAGCTCGCACGTGGAGTTGGCGCGCGCGCTGATGGCGAAGTCGAACGGCGAGAAGGAAGCGATTGACGCACTCAACAATGCGCTCAAGACGGTGGGCGAGAGCCCGAAGCTTCTGGTGATGCTGGGGCAGGCCTACCGCAAGGCGAACAGACTGGATGAGGCGCTTTCCCAACTCGAGCGCGCGGTGCGGGATCCCAAGGCCAAGAACCCGGACGCGCGCATGGCGATGGGCGCCATCCACTTCCAGAAGGAAGCCTGGGACAGGGCGTTGGCGTCGTATGACCGCGCGGCGCAGGAGGCCTTCGGTCAGTCGATCAAGGTCGCCGCCGCGTACACCGAGCTGGGCCGGGTCTACGAGAAGAAGAACGACCGGGCCAAGGCGGATGACGCGTTCAAGAAGGCGCTCAACGCGGACTCCAATTACACGCCGGAGTACTTCTATTACGGCGCGTTCATGGCATCGGATAAGCGCGAGTCGGCGAAGGCGAAGACGCTTCTGGAGGAGTACATGAAGCGCGAGCCGAAGGGCCCTCACTTTGAAGAGGCGAAGAAGCTCACCACTTCACTCTAGGTCTCGCCAGCCGGACCGCTTTGCCGTAGAGAGCGGTCCAAATGGGCATTTTGATCATCGCAGTGGGCGCCCTCGCGCTGGGGTTCCTCTTCATCGTCCTCATCTCGCTCACCTCTCCGCGCGCGGAAGAGATGGCGGCGATTGACGGCGAGAAGGTGGGAATCCTCGACACGCCCCATGCGTGGATCGCTCGGTTGAGCACGGAGGATTTGGGCAAGCTGCTCACTCAGCTCTTTGAGGAGCTCAAGTTCGAGGTGGAGGACGCGCGGACCTCTGACGGTGTGGTCGATCTCTTCGCCACCAACCCCACACCCATCACCGGCGGCCGCGTTTACATCCGCGGGATCGCGCATCCGCCGCTGGGCGTGGTGGGCGAAGAAGAGGTCCGGGTGGCTTTGGACACGGCGCGGGCGGAAATGGCGGGGAAGGCGCTGGTCGCGACCGGGGGCATCTTTTCACCGGAGGCGAAGGCCGCTGCGGAAGGGGCGCCGTTGGAGCTGCTGGACGGTCACGCCCTGATGGGGTTGCTGAAGAAGCACTTACCGCCCATCTCGGTGGCGAAACGCGTGTAACGATTGACACGGCGAATGTGCGTTCTTAAGGTCCGCGCGTTCGACCGTCCGGGGCGAAGAATAGATGCGCGCCCAACGCGTCCGCAGGCTCGAAGCGTTTTTACCCATAGGAGTCATCCCCATGAAGAAGCAGATGAGCGCAGTTCTCGCGTGCGCGGCCTTGGTCATGTCCAGCGCGGCGTTCGCGGCGGGTTCTATCGCCGGCACCGTGGCGTGGGCAGGTGCCCCCGTGAAGGCGGAGAAGCTGAAGCGTCAGTCCGACCCGGTCTGTGCGAAGAAGGACTACAACGACGAGACCGTGCTGCTCTCCAAGGACGGCAAGTCCCTGGCGAACGTTTTGGTGCGGATCACCAAGAACGCACCGACCACAGGCAAGGTTCCGACCACGCCGATCCACGTGGAGCAGAAGGATTGCATGTACCGGCCGCGCGTGCAGGGCGCCGTGGAAGGCCAGAAGGTCGAGATCCAGAACGCGGACCCGACGCTCCACAACGTGCACAGCTACGCGGGCACCAAGACCCTCTTCAACCAGGCGCAGCCGCCGAACGCGAAGAATCTCGAAAAAGACACCAAAGGCGCGGACGTCATCAAGCTCAAGTGCGACGTTCACCCGTGGATGACGGGTTATATCGTCGTTACCAAGCACCCGTTCTTCGCGGTCAGTAGTGAGGACGGCAAGTTCGAGATCAAGGACGTCCCGGCCGGTTCCTACACGGTCGAGGCATGGCACGAGAAGCTGGGTACCCAGACGGCGGAAGTGGTCGTGACCGAAGGCAAGCCGGCCGACGCGAAGTTCTCCTTCAGCCAGAAGAAGAGCTAAGCGCACCCGCAAGAGGCCCCTCTTGGGGCCAACTTGATCCAGAGCGGCTCCCCGAGTATTGGGGGGCCGTTCGCGTTTGGACGTGTCCCCCCCCCCGCTAGGAGAAGGTGTGAACGCCAGAGCCGTCTCCTCGCCGGCGACCGCCGCTGACTATCTCTCGCTGACCAAGCCGAGTCTCTCCTCCTTGGTTTTGTGCACCACGGCGGGCGGGATGTGGCTGGCGCCGGGATCGATGGGTCCGCTGCGCGGGTGGGTGATGTTGTTGGCGACCGCGGGCATCGTGGGCGCTGCGAATACGCTGAACTGTTTTCTCGAACGGGACAGCGACCGCTACATGAGACGCACTGCGCGGCGCCCGCTGCCGGATGGGCGGATGGATCCGCAGACGGCGCTCTGGTTTGGCGGGCTGCTCGCGGCGGTCTGTCTTCCCGCGCTGGTGCTCGCGTCCAATCCGTTGACCGCGACGCTGGGGCTGACCGCGCTGCTCTCCTACGTGTTCCTCTACACGCCGCTGAAAGGGCGGAGCTGGATGGCCATGCTCGTCGGCGCGGTACCGGGTGCGCTGCCGCCGCTCATGGGCTGGACCGCGGTGACTGGAAAGGTCACGGTGTTGGGTGCGCTTTTGTTTGGCCTGCTGTTTCTCTGGCAGATTCCACACTTCATCGCGATCGCGCTGTTCCGGAAGGATGAGTACGCGGCCGCGGGGTTGACGTCGCTTCCGCTGGAGCGCGGGGACGCTGTCGCGCGAGCGCATTTGGTTGCCTACTCGACAGCGCTGTTCGGGGTGACGTTGCTCCCTTATGCGCTGGGTTTCGCGGGTCTTGGCT
>JBQTKE010000281.1:0-10474 GCA_052386435.1 Myxococcaceae bacterium | reverse complement strand
GCTCGGCGTCGCGACCAACCTCGCAGTCACGTCGGTGGCAGTGCGCGCGATCACGTTGACGGTGAAGTTGTACGTGTCAGCGCCCGCGGAGCTTGACGCCTTGACGCAGAGAGAAACCGAGCCCACTGCATCAGGCACCCAGTGTACGGACCCGGCGAGTCCGTCGACACGGAAGCCCGAAGGCCCTCCGCATGCTTCGTAGGTCACGGTTCCGATTCCGGTGAGCTCGATGCGCCCCAGTCCGTTGAACCTGTAAGGCACGCCCACTGCGGCCTTGAGGTTTGCGTTGTGCTGAATCACGGGCGGAGGGTCGGCCTCCACGACGATGCCCGTTTGCGCGCCGTAGAGCAGCGCGTTGCCGGTGTCGGAGGCGACGACTGAATGCGTTCCCGGGGCGCGGAAGCGGACCGCCTGCGTAATCGCCGCTGCGCCTTGATGCGCCAACGTGAACGCGAACGCCGGCGCGAGCGACGCCTGCGCATCGCTGGAGGAGAGCTGCACGGTCCCGGTGTAGTCGGCCACCACGTTGTCGTAGGGATCATGCGCCTCCACCGTGAGATCCGCCCAATTGCCGACGCGGGTGGGCGACGGAACGCCGGAGACCATCAGGTGGTGCAGGAACGCGTGGCGCACGAGGATTCCCGACTGCGTGCCCATCAGCCCTCCGGAGGAAGCGCGAAGATCACGCGTTCCTGCCGTCTTGAGCGTCACCGACGCCACGAGCTCGCCTTGGTTCCCGGCGCTCATCGCGAGACCGCTAGGAACCTGCGCTGCGGGGTCGGACGAGCTGAGCTGGAGAGCGCCGACAAAAGTGGTCGCGACATTGCCGAAGGCATCGCGCGCGGTGAGGGTGACGTTCGCCGCCTGCCCTGCGGTGACCATTGCCGGGAAGTCGTGGACCTCGAGCGTGGTCGCTGCGCCTGCGACGACCATTTCCTGCTGCGAGGTGCCGGTGAGGCCAGCCGACGACGCGTTGAGCGTCAACGCTCCAGCGACAGTACCTCGGAAATAAGCAGACCCTTGCGAGGTCGCTGTACTCAGCGCGAGCGAGCTGAAGGCAGTGGTGCAGGTCGAATCCGAGAAGAGCTGTGCTCCACTCAAGGTGACGTTTACTGTCGCGGAGCCGGAGAGGGTCGCGGGGTTGTCGTAAGCGTCCCGCGCCTCGACCGTGACGGCAGCGGAGCACGTACCAGCCGCAACACTGTGCGCGGGCGTGACGATCGCCAACTTCGTCGGAGATCCGCCCAAAACATTGAACGCTGAGCTGACTGCTGGAGTGAGTGCACCGGAGCTCGCCTGCAACCTGTAGCCCGTTCCCGCGTTGTTCAGCGACAGGTTGGAGAACGTGGCGATGCCGCTCACTGCGCTGGCGGTGACTGTGCCGGACAACGTGCTGGTGCCGGGATTGGTCCCAATGGCCAGGGTCACGCTCGCGGCCGACGTGGCGACGGTGTTGCCGCTGGAATCCTGTATCGCCACGCGCACCGCGGGAGAGAGGCTGGCGCCCGCGGCTGCATTCGAAGGCTGGACGTTGAAAGCAAGCCGAGAAGCTGCGCCGAAGGCGGGCGCCCTGTACGTGGCGACCCCCGCGGTGAGCCGGTGCGCCGGGTTGGCCGTAGCGTTGATCATTCCGTAGGGCCCGGTCGCCGTGGTGGTCAGGTAGCCGACGCTCAGGGTTTGGGTGGACACTCCATACTTCGTAAGCAAGGTGTAGGGGCGCGAGGTTCCGTCTTGTCCCAACAGCAAAGCGTCACCCGACGGACCATCCGCGGCCACCAGACCGAACAGAAGCTCATCGGGTTGGCTGAGGGTAACGGTGTCGGTCGACACGGCGGTTGAGTTGGCTGTCGTGTGCCCCTTCGCAAACTGATCGAAGCGATCCGCGGCGGCCCTGATGCCGGAGAACTCAGTGACGATAAGAACGCGTCCGCCGGAGTTCGCTGCGAAGCTGACGTTCACCGTATTGGGAGAAGTGAGCATCGTGGTGACCGAGCTGGAACAAACGACGAGCCGGGATCCGGAAGCGACGTAGTCCGCGTCCACCGTGTAGACGTTTCCTCGGCTATCCCCGCAGCTCACGGTTCCAGTGAGGAACGTCGTCGAGAAGGCGACCAAGACCGTGTTTCCAACGGCTATCGGAGCGCCAATGCCGGCGCTCATGCTCGTAGCCGCCTGGCCGGATTCCGCGATGTTCCCGTGCATTCGAACGAAACTGATCGCCGCTTCGCCGCGACCAGGAAAGGCCAGGATCACCCACGCCACACACCACGCCGTCGCCTTCGCGAGCGCTCGACCCGGACTGCCGAGCTTGAATGATCGCGTGGGGGCGGCAGACGGCATGCTCGCGAAAGCATACCTGGGTGCCCTGGGACCGAAACATGTCGCATCGAGTGCGAGCCGTCCTCTCCAGAGCGCCTCAGGTACGCTCGGCCCTCAGATCAACGTCTCGGAGAAGTACCTGTGGAGATTGAGCCCGAGGATCTTCTCGACCCGCCGGTTGGGGTGCTTGCGCGCGCGCAGAACGTCTCCCAGCTTCGGGACGTCCAGCACATCACGCATTCCCTGAGGCAGCGGGATCATTCCGTCGAAGTCCGAGCCGAGGGAGACCGCGTCTTCGCCCATCACGTTGACGGCGTGCTCGATGTGGCGCGCCACGTCTTCCAGCGACTTTCCGCCCAAGTACACCGTCGCGAAGATGATGCCCACCACCCCGCCGCGATCCGCGACCGCGCGCAGCACTTCATCCGAAACATTGCGCCACTTGTTCGCCGCGCCACGCACCCCGGTGTGAGACGAGAACAGCCGCGCGTTTTTATGCGCGATCAGATCGTCCAGCGTTCGTGGAGACGCATGCGCGATGTCGACGGACATTCCCACCTGCGCCATCGCCTCAACGATCTCGTGGCCCAGCGCGCTGAGTGGCCGGTTGCCCATGAACGGAAAAGAGGATCCGCCCAGCTCGTTGTTAGACAGATGGGTAAGGCTCATGAAGCGGACACCGCGGGCGTGGAGCCGTTGAACCCGCTCCACCTTCCCTTCCAGCGCGTGGGCGCCTTCCACGCCGATGATCGCGCTCAGTCGTCCGGCCCTTGCGTTGTCGTCGATCGCGTCGGAGGACACGGTGATTGCTGCCTTGTCGCCCGAGGCTTGGCAGAAGCGTTCGAGTTGATCGATCTGCCAATTCGCCCGCGCCCATTCGCCACGCAACGCGTCGCGAGGCCAGCCCTGCGCCGCGGCGAAGAGGGGAAATCCCCCAATGAACGGAAAGCCTCGGGTGACCAGCGTGAAGCACTGGAGCCCAACCCCCGCCTCGAGCAGACGAGGAATGTCGACGTGACCTTGTGACGACTTGCGGTTGAGGTCGCGGTTCCACATCAAGGAGTCGGCGTGACCGTCCGCCAAGTAGGGCATGGCCCGGTGATAGCGGCGCCGAGGCAGTAGGACAACCCTCCCGGAAAGCGGTATAGGGCGCGCCATGGTCACCACGCTCAAGAGCTACCTCGCAGGCGCCTGGCACACGGGCACTGGGAAGAAGTCCGCGCTGTACAACCCCGCCACCGAAGCAGTGGTCGCCGAGACTTCGACCGAAGGTCTGGAGCTCGCCGCGGCGGTGCGCTTCGCGCGCGATCGCGGCGGCCCAGCGTTGCGAGCGCTGACGTTCGCGCAGCGAGCGGAGATCTTGAAGAAGCTGGCCAAGTGCGTGGGCGACGCGCGCGAAGAGCTCATCGGCCTGGGCGTGAGCAATGCCGGCAATACCCGATCTGATGCCAAGTTCGACGTCGACGGCGCCGCCGGGACGCTGATGCACTACGCGGAGCTGGGCGGCAAGTTGGGCGACTCGCGGATCCTCGTCGATGGCGAAGCGATTCAGCTGGGACGTTCAGCGCGGCTCTATGGCCAGCATGTTCAAGTGCCGCGCGAGGGCGTCGCCGTTCACATCAACGCCTTCAACTTCCCCGCCTGGGGCATGGCGGAGAAGCTGGCGGTGGCGCTGCTCGCGGGAATGCCGGTGATCACCAAGCCCGCGACGGCGACGGCGGTGATGGCGCATCGAATCGCGGAGCTGTGGGTTGCGTCCGGTGCGCTGCCCGAAGGTGCGTTCTCCTTCCTCTGTGGCGGCGTGGGCGATCTGCTCAATCACCTGCGCGGCCAAGACGTGCTCGCGTTCACCGGCTCCGGGGCGACCGCGGCTTTGCTGCGACGGCACGAGGTGCTGGCGCGTGAGAACGTTCACGTGAATGTCGAGGCGGACAGTCTGAACGCCGCGATCCTCGGTCCCGACGCGAGCGCCGGCAGCGAGACGCGCAACCTGTTCCTCACCGAAGTGGTGAAGGAGATGACGCAGAAGGCGGGACAAAAGTGCACCGCCGTGCGGCGCATCTACGTTCCCGTGGATCAGCTGGACGACGTGCGTGAGCAGCTGGTGGAGCGCCTCTCCGCGGTTCGAGTGGGAGATCCGGCGGACGAGAAAACCACAATGGGACCGCTGACCAGCGCCTCACAGCTCAAGGACGTGCGGGAAGGAATTGAAGCGCTGTCCAAGGGCGCGCACGTCGCGATCGGCGGAGCGAAGCCGGTGGAAGGTTTGGGCAAGGGCTACTTCGTGGCGCCGACGTTGCTCGTGAAGAAGGACGCGAGCGCGACGGACGCGGTGAACGCGATCGAGGTCTTCGGGCCCGTCGCCACGCTGATGCCGTACACCGACGCGAAGGCGCTGGTCGCGCAGGTGAGCGCGGGTGGAGGAGGCCTGGTGTCGTCGTTCTATTCGGACGACAAGGCGTTCCTTCAGGAAGCAGTGCTCGGACTGTCCGCTCACCATGGCCGACTCACGCTCGCGGGAGAGAAGCTGGCCGGGCAGACCATTCCGCCCGGAACGGTGATGCCGCACCTGCTCCACGGAGGTCCGGGACGCGCTGGTGGCGGCGAAGAGCTCGGCGGCGCGAGAGGGATGGGGCTGTACCTGCAACGGACGGCGCTCCAGGGAGACCGCGCGTTCTTGCAACAGCTGCTTGGAATCAAGAAAGAGGCCTAGGGCGTCTTCGCGCGCCGCGCAAATGCAGCGGCCCTCTCATTGCTCTGAGAGGGCCGTATTCGAGGTCGCGGACCCATTACATCTTGCTGTCGAGCTTCCGGTGATCGCGAGCGTCGAGCTTGGAGGCCGGCGCGAGGATGACTACGTCGTTGGCGATCTTGTCGTTGCCTTCGCTGACGAACGAGGCGCGAACCTCAGTACCCTCGCGGTAGTCATCCAGCTCCACGTTCTGACCGTTGAAGGTCACGCGGGTGGAGTCCTTCACGCCGAAACTGTGCTCAACACCTTGATTGTCACGCAGCGTCAGCTTGTTACCGAGCGTGGACTGCAGCGTGCCGGTCATGGTGCCAGCCGGAAGCGCGTTCACAGCGTCCTTGCGCTGCTCCTTGCTGAGATCACTTTCAACTTTCGCCAGGTCTCCCCGCTCGTCCGCGACATCTTTGCGCTCGTCCGCAATCTCCTTCGCGGCGCGGGCGTCGACCTCAGCCTTGTCCTTCGCCGCCTCGCTGCGAATGTCAGCGATCTCCTTGTTCGCCTTCTGCGCCTCACGCGCCAAGTCCGCCCGCTGGTCATTGACCTCTTCCGATCTGGACTTGCAGCCCGCGAACCCCAGCCCCGCAACCGCCACCGCAGCAATCAACGCTTTCTTCATGGCCCCGCTCCTTTGGTCGTGCGTCAGTTTGGTGAGAAGCACCGCCGATGGTGTGAAAGTGGGAGCGACCGCGTGCGGTGCAAAGAGGTGACGGAGCAGGGATGAGTGACTAGTGCCGGTTGCGCCGATGCTCGACTGGAGAGTAAGCGTGCCTGCGTGAAGACCGCCGAGACCTTGCACTCATGGGACGTCTGTCCCGTTTGCGTCTCCAACAGTCACAGCCACTACGTCTCGTTCGACGCGTTGGCCTTCGTCCAATGCGACGTCTGCGCGACCGTGTTCAAGCAATTCGAGCGGGTCGAATTGCGGCCCGCGGACTTCTACGAAGCGTCTTATTTTCACGGCCGGAAATCCGGTCGCGACAAGCGCTTTGAGCACCGGGTGAGCAAAGCGAAGCGTTGGATCAACGCCGCGCGGGTCTTCGCGCCCCAAGCAAAAAGCCTCCTCGATGTCGGCTGTTCCTTCGGCTACGTCGTCGAAGCCGGAAACCGATTGGGCTTGGCGAGCGCAGGCGTCGACGTGTCGGCGTACGCCGTGAAGCACTGCACCGGACTCAACCTCACAGCACGCCAAGGCGACCTAGAGTCCATCCCGTTCGAGACCGGCCGCTTCGATCTCTGCGTGATGAAACACGTCTTAGAGCACACCCCCTCGCCCGGCCGAGCTCTCGCGGAGACACGACGCGTGCTCTCGCCAAACGGCGTTGTGCTGATCGCAGTGCCAGACGTTTCCTACTGGAAGGGCGACAAACGACGAGAGACGTACCGGTATTACCGGCCGGACGACCTCGGCCAACAGCACTACGTCTATTACGGAGCGCGCTCGCTTCGCCGCCTGCTCGAATCCAACGGTTTCGAAGTCCTCGCGGACCGCAAAGACTTCCGTCGGCCTGGACTGCTCGGCGCCCTCGCCTTCTCTGGCAAATGCCTTGGATTCGGCGTGGCACGCGCGCTCCACCTGCAGCGAGAGCTCTTCTTCATCGCTCGAAAGACGCGCTGAGTCTCAACACGCACTGTCGCGCCTAAAACACCAGGGCTCTATATTCCAGCGTCCGCGCAGAGAAGAGCACCCCGCCGCGCCCAGCGACCCACCGTGGTGCGTTCCTCCAGCGTCGGCTGAGTCATCTCCAGCAGCGGAGGCATCGTCCGCACGTCCGTCATCCGCAGTTTGATCCGCGCCGCTTTGGCCTTTGCCCCTGACCCGCCGTCCGCTTGAGCAAAGACGTCCAGTCGGAACGTGTCGTCCTTGCTCCCGTCGCGAACCGCACCGTGGCAGGTGGAGACGCACGTGCGGTTGAGTATCGGCTGAACCTCATCGCAGTAATACGGTGTCGAGGCGTCCGGATCGTCCTCTTCAACGATCGGATCCATACCCTCCGACCGAACGCAGATCCGCCGAGCTCCCGCGCCGACCACGCAAGCGAAGCCCGAAGCGCAGTCTCCCGAGTCGACACAGGGGTCTTCCGTACCGCCGCGGTCACACGCCGAGAGGAGAAAAATGAGCACGAACAGAGAACGCATCGGGCGAAAGACCGTAGCAGCAGAAGTGACCGCGTTGACAGCCCGAGGGCGCGCCCTGTATCCCGCTTGAGCGATGAGAGTGTGGATCAACGGCGAAGCGCGCGACGTAGCGGATGGCCTGACCGTGGCCGGTCTGCTCACCACCCTGGACCTCCGCGCTGAACGGATTGCCGTCGAAGTGAACACCGAAGTCGTCCGCAAGGCGAAGCATGGCGAGCATCCCCTGGTCGAAGGCGACCGAGTGGAGATCGTCACCTTCGTAGGCGGCGGCTGAGCCAGAAAGAGACCCTGCCCGTGAAAGACACGCCGCTGACCCTTGCTGGAAAGACCTTCTCGTCGCGCCTCCTGATTGGGACCGGCAAGTACCCCAGCTTCCAGGTGATGAAGGAATGCCACGCCGTCTCCGGCGCGGAGATCGTGACCGTGGCCGTGCGCCGACTTGATCTCTCCGCGAAAGGCGAAGCGTCGCTGCTCCACTGGATCGATCCAAAGATGCTCCTGCTGCCGAACACCGCCGGCTGTTACACCGCCGACGACGCCGTGCGGACGTGCCGGCTCGCGGAAGAGCTGGGCATGGCCAAGTGGGTGAAGCTCGAAGTTCTAGGGGACGAAAAGACCCTCTTCCCAGACGTCGAAGAGACCGTGAAGGCCGCGCGCATCCTCGTCAAGGAAGGCTTCACCGTGCTGCCCTACACCAGCGACGATCCCATCACCGCGCGCAAGCTGGCCGACGCGGGGTGCGCCGCGGTGATGCCTCTGGCGGCGCCGATTGGGAGTGGCCTGGGCGTGCGCAACCCGCACAACCTGCGCCTGATCCGCGAGACCGTGAAGGTGCCAGTCATCGTGGACGCTGGCGTGGGCACAGCATCGGATGCGGCCCTCGCGATGGAGCTGGGAGTCGACGCCGTGTTGATGAACACTGCGATCGCCGGAGCAAAAATTCCCGTCCTCATGGCCGCGGCCATGCGCAAGGCGGTCGAGGCCGGTCGCGAGGCTTTCCTCGCCGGCCGCATCCCGCGCAAACCGTACGGCTCCGCGTCCAGCCCGATCGATGGCCTCGTCGACTGAGACTCTGCCGTCGCTGATCGTGATCACCGACTGGGACCTCGGCCGAACGCGACTGCTCTCCATCCTCGAGCGCGTGGTGGCACTCGGCCCACGCATTGCCGTGCAGCACCGTCACCCCGGCGCCGCGACCTTCGATGAGGAAGCCGAGCTGCTGGCGACACTCTGCAAACGCTCTGACAATCCGCTGATCATCAACGGGCGGCCCGACCTCGCGCACGCCCTCGACACGCACCTTCACCTCGCCAACCCCAACGGGGCTTCGGCCCCTCCCGGAAAGTGGCTGAGCTGCGCCGTTCACAACGAGCACGAGCTCAGCCGCGCCACCCACGCCACCTTCGCGTTGGTGAGCCCCGTCTACCCACCGCTCTCCAAACCCAGCGATGCGCGGCCGCCGCTGGGGGTCGAAGGCTTTCGACGACTCGCCGCGACTCTACCCTGCCCCGCCTATGCACTCGGAGGCGTCACTCCTATCTCCGCGCCAGGGCTTCGCAACGCCGTCATTCACAGCGTGCTGGGAGCAGACGATCCGGTTGCGCAGGCGAAAGCCTTCCTCGGGTTGAGACAGGTGATCTGAGTGCCATTTTCGTGCTGAGCTTCACCGCCGTGAGCGAGGGAGATCTCCAACAGCTGCGACCATTGGCGCTGGGCGAATTGATCGATCGTTCCGTGCGCTTTTGGCGCAGAAACTGGAAGGCGCTCTTCCTGGTCTACCTGCCGTTCCAGCTCGCGCGGTACGGACTGCTCAAGCTCTATCAGGGAGCGGTGCAGCGCTACTTCCCCTACGCCGCGGGTGGACGCGCCGCGGCCGAAGCCATCAAGGTGGATCCCAGCGGCGTGCTGAAGCAGTTCGGGGCCTCCACCGCGGCGCTCCTCCCAACCCTCACGATCTTCTGGCTCGTCGCCTCTTTCGCGGCGCTCGTCGTCGTTCACTACGTCGCGACCAACGTGATGGGAACACGCACCACCGGAGCCAAGAGCTTCCGCGGCGCAAGAGCGCGGGTCCTGACGCTGTTGAGAAGCTGCGTGCTGACCGCGGCCTGGGGATTGGCGGTCGGCCTCGCCGCCATGCTCCCCGGGGTGGCGATTGGCGCCCTCGCATTCTTCAACCCCGACCGAACCGCATGGGCGGTCTCGGTGGTCGTGCTCGGAGCCGTCACGGCAGGCGCGGGGATGATCATCGCGGCGCTGTGGTGGTTTCTCCGCTTCCTGCTCGTCACGCCCGTCGTCGCGGTTGAAAACGAAGTCTCCGCACTCCAGTCCCTCCGCCGCGCCACCGCGTTGATCTCGGGACGAGTGGGACCTGGACTCATGGGCAGAGTGATGGTCCGCGCCACCCTCCTGGTGACCGCGTCGATTGCCATCCTCTGGACCGCGCAGTTCCTCACCAGCCTTCCGCAGCTGGTGCTCACGTTCGTGTACGCGAACCCGCTCGATCCCGCGAATTCGGATCTCGGCGCGATTCCTTTGGCCATGCTCATCCCCGCGGAGCTTCTGCAAGTCGTCGCGCAGTCACTCCTCACGCCGCTTTACCTCTCCATGATCGCGTTCTTTTACGTGGACCTGCGCGTCCGACGGGAAGGCCTGGACCTGGAGCTGCGATTGGCGGCGCTGTGATGCTCCCTCTCGTCCTCGCGCTGCTGGCCACGAGCCCATGCGAGGACGCGCTGACGGATGTGAACGCGCTTCAGCGGGCGGAGGAGGCGCTCCAGGTCAAACTCCGCCGCGCCGACGAATCCGACTGGACGTTCGAGGCGATTCGAAAGCCCGCCGAAGAGAGACTGACGCTCGCCTGTGCGTTGCGGGCAGTGCCCGGAAGCAGCCCCGACCGCGAAAGACTCAAGACCATCCTGAGTCGTGACGAGTTCGCGCAATCGAAAGAAGGCGCCTTTCGCGTCATTGGAGCGCTGATCGGCCACTGGCTGGAGCAATTCTTCCGCTCGTCGGGCGCGGTGGGCTTCGCCGAGATCACGCGCGTGCTCGTCTTGGCTCTGGCTTTCGTGGTGCTGATTGCAGGGGCGCTGCGAATGTGGAGCGCGCGGCGACGAAGGACACTCCCGGCCCCACTCCTCTCTTCGCCCTCTCTTCTCCGCCCACCTCCGGAGCACTTGGCCAACGCCCGCGCCGCACTCGGCACAGCGCCGCGCGAGGCCTTGCGCGAGGCATTGCTCGCGCTCTTGTCCGCGCTGGAAAGGGCGCGCCTCG
>JBQTKE010000280.1:0-3003 GCA_052386435.1 Myxococcaceae bacterium | reverse complement strand
CCGAGCCAAGCCTCAGACACAGCAGCTGCCCGTCGTCATCGTCACCACGGTGACCTCCGTGGAGCGCGTGAACGAGTGCCGGACCTTGGGTTGCGCGGGCTTTGTGCTCAAGCCGGTGAAGCGTGAGTATTTGCACGCCAAGCTCAAGCAGTTGATTACCGTCGGTCGTTAAGCGGTTCCCAGCGCGCACCCGTCGCACAGTCGTGGTGATGGATCGTCACGCCCTGGGGTGTGACGTCGATCATCCCGAACAAGATGGGCAGCGCGAACCGCTTGGGCCCAATCGAGCCTGGGTTGAAGAGGATGAGGCCACGGTCCCTGCCTAAGAACGGCACGTGCGAGTGGCCGCAGACCACCAACGACGCGCCGCTGGCCTTCGCCGCCCTGAACGCATCCGCGCGAAGGCGAGGTCCGGCGACGGCGATGTGGAGCAGCATCAACCGAAACACCGTCTTGTCCGCTCGCGTGAGCTCCACCTTCAAGTGGTCCGGCAACTCCGCGGTCTTCTCGTCGATATTGCCTCGCACCCCATACGTAGGCGCGATTTTTCGGAACGCGTTCAAGCACTCCAGATCGCCAATATCACCCGCGTGAAGAATCACATCCGGCTCGAGGGCCGCGAGGTGTTTGACTCCAGAAGGGTTGGGCAACGAATGCGTGTCCGCGACCACGCCCACGCGCAGCGTCCCGTCTCTTCGCAGGGGAAGTTGAACCGTCTGTTCGCTGGTCACGTCCTCCTCCTAATCAGTTCAAGCCGTCCGAGCCAAGTTCGCTAGAACGCACGCCACACAGGAGGAACACCGAACATGAAGCTCTCAGCGCAGGGTCTGGCAGCGTGCCAGGCGGTCTCCGCGGTGGCGCAGGCGGCCGTGGAGACCAAGGCGGTGGACTACAAGGATCGCGGCAAGACGTACCAAGGCTATTTCGCGTGGGACGCCGCGCGTAAGGACAGGCGGCCCGGCGTGTTGGTCATCCACGAGTGGTGGGGTCACAACGCGCACGCCCGCAAGCAGGCCGAGCGGTTCGCCAAGGAGGGTTACGTGGCGTTCGCGCTCGACCTGTACGGCAAGGGGAAGCTCGCCAAGCACCCGAAGGACGCGCAGGCGATGTCTACCGAGGCGACCAAGGATCCGGCCGCGGTGAAAGCGCGTTTCGAAGCGGCGCTCGCGGAGTTGAAGAAGATCCCGGCGGTGGATCCAGAGAAGATCGCGGTCGTGGGCTATTGCATGGGTGGAACGATTGCGCTCGGAATGGCCGCGGCGGGCGAAGACCTCGACGCAGTGGCCACGTTCCATGCCGGACTCTCGCTGCCCTCGGGTCCTCCGGCGAAGGGGAGCATCAAGCCGCGGATTCAGGTGAACACCGGCGCGGATGACCCAATGGTCTCGGCCGAGGCGGTAGAGAAGTTTAAGAAGGAGATGACCGAAGCGGGCTCGAAGGTTGAAGTGATCAGCTACCCGGGCGCGAAGCACGCCTTCACCAACCCGGAGGCGGACAAACACAAGCTGGACGCGCTGGCCTACAACAAGGACGCGGATCAGAAGTCGTTCGACGCCGCGATCAAGTTCTTCAAGGAAGTCTTCGGCGGCTGAGGCGAAAAACGGGGACAGGCTACTTTTCCGCGGTGTCACCCGGGAAATCACGGGCCGAAAAAGTAGCCCGTCCCCGTTTTTGCTACTGCTTCAGCGTGCGGCGAAGATCCTCGAGCTGGCTCCGGACCGAGCCGTCGTAGACCACCGAGCCGACCTGTGCGGACGCGCCGCCGAGGATCTTCGGATCCACGTGCGTATCCAGAATCACTTTCCGCTGGGTCATCCGCTCCAACATGTTGCGCATTCGCTCCAGCGCATCGATCTGCATGGGGACGGCGGTGGTGATCCTTCCTCGCACCCGCCCGGAGCGAACGTCCGCCATGTCGCGGAACAGTCGCTGAATGTCCGGAAGCGACGCCAGGCGATTTCGGTCCACCAACAGCCGCAGCACATTGCCCACCGCGGTCGAGGTGTCCGGCACCAGCTTCAGGATGCCCTCCAGAACCGCCTGCCGCTGCGCGCGACTGTACGCCGGGTTTGTCGCCAGATCCGCGAGCTCGGCGTTGTTGCAGAGCGCGCTGGCGAAGGTTTCCAGCTGCTGGCTAACGGCATCCAGGCTGTTGGATTCGCTGGCGATCTCAAGGAGCGCCTTGGCATATCGACGGGCGACGGAGATGTTGGGCATGACTTGAAGGCGCGCATAGCACTCGTACCCCCACATGGCAACGGTGGTAGGCGGACTGCCGCGTTGCTGCCCCGGCACGGGTGAACGTTGATCGCTCAAAAGCCTAAGCGAGCCCATGCGCGACCCCGTCATTGGTCTCGACCTCGGAACGACGTACAGCGCCGTGGCCACCGTCGTCGACGGTAAGGCCGAGGTGATTCCCAACCGAAGCGGCGGTCGACTCACGCCCTCGATGGTTGGCTTCCTCAAGTCGGGCGAGCGCGTCGTCGGTGACGCCGCGCGGCTGCTCGCTGAAGAATCGCCCGAGAGCGTGGCGTTCGCGACCAAGCGCTTCATTGGGCGTCGCTGGTCCGAAGAGCTGGCGGCGCAAGCGCGTCACCACGTTCCTTATCCATTGGTGAGCGGGCCTTCGGGCGAAATTCGCATTCGCATCGCGGACCGCACGCTGCCGGTCCCGCAGGTCTCGGCCATGGTTCTGGGCGAGCTGCGCTTGGATGCGCAGGCGTACTTCGGGCGCTCCGTCAGCAAGGCAGTCATCACCGTCCCGGCGAACTTTGATGACTCGCAGCGCCAGGCCACCAAGGAAGCGGCGGAGATCGCCGGGCTGGATGTGTTGCGTTTGGTCAACGAGCCCACCGCGGCGGCGGTGGCGTATGGCTTGGCCAAGTCCTTCCAAGGGCGCGCGCTCATCTTCGACTTGGGTGGCGGAACGTTCGACGTCTCCATCCTGGAAGTCATGGAGGGCGTCTTCGAGGTGAAGGCCACCGGCGGCGACCCCATGCTGGG
>JBQTKE010000279.1:0-3290 GCA_052386435.1 Myxococcaceae bacterium | reverse complement strand
GCAGCAACTTGAGAAAACGTCTTAAAGCATTGTCGTGAGTTATTTCCTCCGGTTGCACGAATCGATCAGCCTCTTTCCAAATCGCGAGAGTCTTGCCCTAACGGCCGAGAATTCTCGAACGGAGTCGGGGGTTTGGTGGGAGGCCTCGCCTTTGGAAGCACCATGGCCCAGCGCATCAAAGTCGCGGTCAACAGCGGGTCAGCCGCACGCGTGCCAAACCTTTTTCGATCATACCCAGCTGGCGGGCCGCGCCTTCGGAGACGTCGATCAGCCGGTTCGGAGCGTACGGTCCACGATCAGTGACTCGGACGTTGACGCGCCGTCCATTGTCCAGGTTTTCGACTTGAACGCACGTCCCGAACTTGAGCGTGCGGTGCGCGGCGGTGAGCTTGTTCTTGTCGAAGCGTTCGCCGCTGGCGGTGAGGCGACCGTGGAACATGCCGCCGTAGAACGACGCCCTCCCCTCGCCCAGACCGTCTCCTCCTGGGCTGCGCGCGTCGGGGATTGCGGAGCGGGCACAGCCGATCAGGGTCATCAACAACAGCCCCAGTAAGAGCCGTCTCAACGCGCCACGGCGCGATGCGCAAAGTGTAAGAGTGTAAAGCCTGACCCCCAATTTCAGTGCCGGGTGAGGTCGTTGTAGAAGACGCCCACCATCAGCACGACCAAGAGCGCCAGGCCGATCATGTTGGCCACTTCGCGTGCACGAGCGGGGATGGGTCGGCGACGCACGCCTTCCCAGAGCGCCGCCAGCAGATGAAACCCATCCAGAATGGGAATGGGCAGCAGGTTCATCACGCCCAGGTTGATGGAGATGACCGCCATCAAGCGCAGGAACGTGTCCATCCCGTGCTCGGCGGACTTGCCGGCGAGGTCGTAGAGCAACAGCACCCCGCCGGTGTTCGCGCGCGCGTGCTTATCCGTGAAGAGCTTGGGGATGACCATGGCGATCTGGCGCACCATCCCGGTCACCTCGCGAACGGACTGACTCAAGGCTTCGCCGGCGCCCCGATACAGGGTCACTGTCTCAGGCGCCTGGTTCTCCGCGGCCGACGCGATGAAGTGCGAGAAACCGATGTCCAGGCTCTGCGAACGGTTCCCGACAGGATCGAAGACCTCCACCTTTTCCTGGTGGAGCTGGGCCGACTTCTCCTCGGTGCCAGAACGCCAAGTCAAAGAGAAAGGTTCTTCGCCGAGGTTTTCCAAGGTGCGGTCGAAGAGAAACGCGGAAGGAATGGGCTGGCCCTTCAACGTCAGCAGCCTGTCACCCCGCTTCATCCCCTGCTTCTCCGCCTCGCTCCCCACGCGCACGCCGCTCACGTAGAGGTCCGCGGTTTCGGCGCCGCCCAACGACTGGTACGAGGTGCCTTCCGTCTTGTTCAGCTTCACGGTGGCCAGCCCAGGTGAGACCAGGTTGGCGCCAGGGACATGGACGGGGGTGCTGCGCGCGACCTGAACGGTGAGCTGGCCGTCTGATTTCTTGAGGAGCTCGATCATCGAGAGCTCGCTCTTCACCGGCTCGCCGTTGATGGAGACGATTCGGTCGAAGGACTTGAGACCCGCGACTTCGGCGGCGCTTCCCGCGGGGACGCCGATCACGGGAGGACGAGCGGTGCGAATGCCGATCATTCCGCGCGGCACGCGCTCAATGGGGTTGGTCTCCGTGCTGCGCGTGGGGGTGAGCGTGGCCAGAACCTGCTCATCACCGCGCTTCAGGGTCAGCCGAATCTCTTTGTCGTAGCGGGGCTGCAGCGCCATCTGCAGCTCTTCGAAGGTCCGCACCGGCTCGTCGTCCACCGCGAGGATGCGGTCACCAGGTTGGAGCTGGGCGCTCGCCGCCGGAGAACCCGGCTCCACGGCGCCCACGACGGGGGCGACCGCGGTGTGCTGGCCGAAGAAGACAAAGAAGAAGACGAGAACGGGGAAGATGAGGTTGAACGCAGGACCGGCAATGACAATCAGGGCGCGCTTCCAAGGCGCTTGGTTGAGGAAGCCTCGCTTCGCATCTTCGGGTGACAGCTCGTCGTAGGGCTGTTCGCCCGCCATCTTCACGTAGCCGCCCAGGGGGATCCACGCGACCCGATATTCCGTTTCGCCCTTGGTAAAGCCGAAGATTCTCGGCCCAAAGCCGATAGAGAACCTCAGGACTTTGACGCCGAGCGCTTTGGCCAAGAGGAAGTGGCCAAGCTCATGAACCGTGACGAGGACGCCCAACAGCAGCGCCGTGTACCCAAGGTTTTGCATGGAGCCCCAAGGTTAACCGTGGCCTTGGGAACGGACAACGGCGCCTGCTGTTCCCAAGTCCGCAACTTTCCGTCAGAAACGGAGCAGTGGGCGGAAGTACTGCACGTACAAAAAGACCAGGGGGGCGTTGAACAGGAGCGCGTCGATGCGGTCGAGCACCCCCCCGTGCCCAGGGACCACGTTTCCGGAATCCTTCACGCCGTAGGCCCGCTTGAGCATGGACTCGGTGAGATCGCCAACGGGTCCTAGCAACCCGCCCGCCACCCCCAGGAGCACGCAGTCGGCGTAGGTGAGGCTGGGGAAGAAGATCAGTTTGGTGCAGATCATCCCCACCACCGAGCCGACGAGTCCTCCGGCGAACCCTTCCCACGTCTTGTTAGGACTGACTTTCGGATAGAGCTTGTGCTTCCCCAAGAAGCGGCCCGCGAAGTACGCGAAGGTGTCGTTGAGCCAGGTCAGCGCCAGCGTGCAGACCACCCAGCCCAGCCCGTCCTCTCGCAGTCGCAAGCCGGCCAACGCCATCAGTGGAAGCGAGCCGTAGACGAGTCCGGTGACGAGCTGCGAGGCGAGCACGGGCGCTTCGGCGTGCGGGCCGCGCAGGAGGAAGTAGGTCCAGACGAAGAGGAAATAGACCGTGACCAGCCAGACGGAGAGCTCGCCGTATTCGCGGGGGAAGAGCGCGGGGAGCAGCGGACAGAGGAAGGCGACCGCCATGCCGATCAACGCCGCGGGCGAGAGCTTCTTCTGGGTGATGGTGAAGAACTCCATCGCGCAGAGCGCCGCCGCCACCGACATCAAACCCGCGCTGAAGTAGCCGCCCTTGCCCAAGAGGAAAAGAATGAGCGGCAAGAGGATCAGCGCAGAGGCGATCCGCAGGACCAAGTTCCGATTCTTGTCGTTCAAGGAGCGGCCTTCCCTCGTGAGGGCTGGACTTGCGCGGACGTCATGCCGAAGCGTCGCTCGCGCTGTTGGTATTCGGCCACACAGCGCAGGAACTGCTCCGTGCGGAATTCGGGCCAGGCGTTGTCCGTGAAAATGAGCTCCGC
>JBQTKE010000278.1:0-5334 GCA_052386435.1 Myxococcaceae bacterium | reverse complement strand
GTGGCCGACCAGTTGCTCACCGACGCGTAGGTGATGAAGTCGTTGTCCTGCCGCATCAGCTGCAGCAGCGGCGCTTCGTTCGAGCCGTTGCCGCTGCCCTCGGAGGCGCCGGTCAAGTTCGTGCCGGTGAGCGTGAACGCGGAGCCTGCGCCTGACTGCGGCAGCGTACCGGAAATGGTCGGCGTGGTCTGGGCGATTTCATTGAAGCCCAAGCTCAGCAGCTCGGACGTCGCGTTCGACGCGCCGGGAGTTCCGCCGAACGCGAGCACGAGGTTGTTCGACACCAGCGTCATCGTGTGCAGCGAGCGGGTGCGGTTGAACGCGCCGATGGAGCGCCAAGTCCCTTCCGCGGGATCGTACGTCTGGGTCGCCGCGGTGATGCCACCGGCATCGCCGCCACCGGAGAGCGCCTTGCCGGTGGGAAGGATCATTCCGTACTGGCAATCAATGGAGTTGTTGGGGTGAGCGCCGGTGGCGCTCCAGGTTCCGCCGGTGACGCTGTAGATCTCCGACGACGTGGTGCCGCCGGCGGCGGAGAGCACGCGCCCGTTGGGGAGGAGGACGTTGATGCCTTCGGTGTGCGCGGTGGTCCAGCCGCCCGTGGAGGCCCACGTGCCGGTCGCGGGATTGAAGAGGTCGATGTTGGTGTTGCCGCCACCGTAGCCGCCGGTGCCCAACACCAAGCCATTGCTCAGCAGCATCAGGCGCAGCTGTTCGCGCACCGCGACCATGTTGCCGCTGGCGGTGAACGTGCCGGCGGTGGGGTCGTAGATTTCCGTGCTGCGCACGCGCGTGGAACCGGAGAAGCCGGCGGCGATCAGCACGCGGCCGTCAGCGAGGAGCGCGCCGTAGTGTTCGCGGCGGCCGGCGGTCATGGTGCCGGTGGCAGCGAACGTGTTCGTGGTGGGGTTGAAGAGCTCCGCGGTAGCGAGGCTGGCGTTGCCGCTGTTCTGACCGCCGGTGACGAGCACGCGGCCGGTGTTGAGCAGCACCATGTTGAAGTAGTAGCGCGCCGCGGTCATGGTGCCGGTCGCGGTGAAGGTGTTGGTCGAAGGGTCGTAGGTCGCCGCGGTGGCGCCGGTGCCGCCCTGCGCGCCCGCCACCAATACGCGCCCGTCCGGCAGCTGCACGCCGAAGTGGGTGTAGCGGGCGACGTTGTCGGGGCCGTTGGTCCAGGTGGGGTTGCTGGGGTCGTAGATGTCTGAGGTGGCGATGGCCGCCGAGCTGTTGCGACCGCCGGCGATCAAGACTTGGCCGGTGACCATGACGACCGACGCGGCGCGCGCGCGAATGCCTCCCGCGAGCGCGGTGCCTGCGGTCCAGGTCCGCGTGGTCTGGTTGTAGAGCTCGGTGTTCGAGACCGCGGTGGTGCAGCTGTTGCCGCAGCCCCCGGCGGTGAAGATGCGGCCGTCCTGCAGCATGTTCGCGGTGAACGACTGGCGCACGCTGGGCATCGCGCCCGCGGCGGTCCAGGTTCCCGTGCCGGGGTCGTAGGTTTCGGAGTTGGCGGTCGCGGTCCCGGCGCTGGCGGTGACGCCGCCCGCCGCGAGGACCGTGCCGTTGGCCAAGCCGATCAACGCAAAGGAAGAACGCGCGGTGAGCATCGCGCCCGTGCCGGCCCAAGTTCCGGTGGCCGGGTTGAAGATCTCCACGGTGTTTGTCCACGTGGTGCCGCGGTTGCCGCCGGCGATGAGCACGCGGTCGTTGGAGAGTCGCACCGCGCCGTGCTCGCCGCGGCCTTGGGTGAGGCTTCCGGTGGCGGTCCAGGTTCCCGCGCTGGGATCGTAGAGCGCCGCGGTGGAGGCGGAGGTGGCGTTGAAGTCACCCACCGCCAGTACGCGACCATCGGTCAGCAGGGTGAGCGTGAAGCGTTCGCGCGCCGCGGGCATCGCGCCGGTGTTGCTCCATGTCCCGGTCTCTGGATCGTAGAGTTCCGCGGTGGAGACCGCGGCGGTGCCGTTGTTGCCGCCGGCGACCAGCACCTTGCCGGTGCGCAACGTCACCGCCGCATGGCGGTAGCGGGCGCCGGTCATCGAGCCGGTGGCGGTGAACTGGCCGGTGTACGGGTTGAAAACCTGGCAGGTGTTGGTGACGGTGCCGTTGGTTCCGCCGGCGATCAGCACGCCGCCGTTGTAGAGCTGGGTGGCGGTGTGCTCTTCGCGCGCGCTGCTCATCGAGCCGGTCGCGCGCCACACGGGATCCATCAGCACCAGGCCGGACGCATTCACCGCGCGCAGGGTGAGCTCGTCCCGCTTGCCTTCGAGCTTCAGTGTGACCGGGCGGCCACGCGCGTCGAATGCCTCCGGTGCTTCGACGATGAGCCGCTTCTTACCGTCGCGGTCGTAGAGCTCCACCGCGCTGTCGGTGAGCTGCACCGCCACCGCGCCGCTCAGCTTCCAGCGCGCCGCCACCTCGCCCGCTTTGACTTCGCGGAGCAACCACTCTTCAAAACCGGACGAGGTCGCGCTCCAGTACGCCTCGCGCCCGCCGGTGGTGAAGCGAACCGCGGAGCTCTTCTCTCCCGCGAGCGCGCCCTCGCCGCTCAGCCCTTCCTCGACGACGGTGAGCTCGAAGCCGTCTGGGAGCTGGAAGCGAACGCCTTGCTCCGCGCGCTGAGGGAAGCGCGCTTTGAGCCCACCGGTGCGTTCGGTCGCAGCGCCTGACGCCGCGATCGCGAACTCACCACTGGTCAGCGCGCGCAGGGGAACGCCTTCCTGCGAACCCTGCGCGCGCGCGGCGTGTTGCGCGAACTGGGTCTCCAACACGCTCCGTTTGGATCGGCCGCACGCGGCCAACACGGTGAGCGCGAAAAAGAACGCCAGTCGTGAATTTTCAATTCGCATCGATACTGGCGCGCGCACCACGCCCAGCCCCGAGATTGTGGCACGGACGGCATGGGTTCGAAGAGACCGCCAAGGTGCACCACCCGTGATCGGCGGTGAGATCAACGCGTCGCTTCACGAGGTGAAGGCGGTGTACGAGCGTGAAGGGTGACTCGCGAATTCGGGCGTCTGCGTGAATTGCGCTGCTTCAGCCGCCCGACGCGCGGCGAAAGCGGGTAGGTCGACCTGCGAATGCTCCCTACTTGCTGCTGCATGCCCGCGGTGAGCAATTTTCGGCCGGGGAGGTCTTCGGGGGACCGCTTCTCAACTTCAGCGCAAGACGCGCATCAGCCCAACCAGCGCGAGCGCGAACCCCACGACGACAGCGAAGACCACCGCGTAGCCGAGAAAGTATTGCGGCATCGACGGCGCGCGCGGACCGAACTCGAGCTGTGGATCGCCTCCGGGCTGCTGCGCGGGATCTTGCGGAAGGTTTCGTTCGTCGTTCGCCATTTCAAAGTCTCCAGCCCAGGCCGACCCATGCCACTTGGCGCAGGTAGCTGAGGTTTTGATGCGGAAGTCGGTTGCCGTAAAGCGCGTACCGCAGCTCCACGTCAACTTGCTCGGAGAGGGCGCGGACCAATTTGAGTGACAGTGCGTTGTGCTGCTCGTCGTCGTCCAACAGCAAAATCTCTCCGGCGGGATAGTTCACGGGGAAGGACGAGAAGAGCAGGGTGCCCTGGCCGAGCAGCGTGAGCTCCCAGGGCAAGCGCACGCCGGCGGTGGCGGTGACTCGGTGCCGCGTCGCCGACAGGCCCACTGAGGTCGAGGCTTGGTCGGTGAACGCGTACGTCAGCGTGAGCGCGACGGGTCCGCGGAAGGTGTAGCCCACGCCAGCGGTGAGCAGTGAATCGGACCGGCGGCGGGGCGCGTCGCCTTCCTTGACCCTCGCCGCGCCTTGGTACGCGCGCCAACCGGCCTCGCCAAACGCCAGCAGCGTGTGTCGCTTGTCGAGTCGGTAGCGCCCGCTAAAACCCAGCTCCGTCGCTTTGAACGCGAACTGAAAGTCCGGCGTGTACAAGAAGCGGTGACCGCCTCCCTGGATGCGCAACGCAAGCCGCGCGTCAGGTGCGAATTCCAGAAAACCGCCGCCGTAGAGATCGCTGTAGTCGCGCGCGCCCCCGCGGCGATCTTTGACCCGCCCCTCGACACCCGCTGCCCACCGCTTGCCAAAGCTGAGTGACGAGCGAAGCGTGGCGGACTGGATCAGCACGTCTTCCAGGGGGAAGCGCATGAATTTTCGGACGCCCAGGTCGTAGCTGCCGGCGATCTGAAAGCGCTCGCCCTGGTAGCGCCCTAAGCCGGAGCCGATGAGTGACGTCACCATGTCGGTGACGGGGGTGGTCTCCGACTGGTTGAAGTCACGCCGCGCGTTGGTGTCCACGCCCGCGTTGACGGCCAGCCTCAGCCCTCCGGAGAGCTCCGCATGGGCCGCGCAGGAGGCGAGCGCGGTCGCCGCGCTTATCCACCTCGCCCATCTCCGTGAGAGCCGCATGTGTTCTTCTCTTCGTTGCGAAAGCCGACTAAAGCGCCGCGCAGGGAGGCCACACGCACCATATGCCGCAGCTGTGTCGAACTCTTCTCCTCGCTTCTGTTCTTTTTTCGCTCGCAGCCACCGCGCAGGTCACGCAGTTCGTGCCGGACGCGAACGTCAAGCTGAAGCCGGCGACCAACGGGATTCCGCCTGACTGGGATTTCACTCTCACCCTCAACGCGAACTTCGCGATCGCGCAGAACTCCAACGTGGTGGGACAGCCGGAAGGCGCCGCCTACGTGCTCGGCTTGGGTCTCAACAGCGGCGCGTTCTACCTGAACGGTCCGCATGAGTTCCGGACTCAGCTCACGTTGCTGGAGTCGTTCTCGAAGAAGCCGGCTTTGGATCGGATTCTGAAGGCGACGGACCTGGCGAAGCTGGAGCTGAGCTACGCGTACTTCTTCCTGGAATGGATGGGCGTGTTCGCGCGGGCGAATTTTGAGACGCCGCTCTTGGTCACTCAGGACGTTCGCGGCGCGCCCACGGATTACGCGATCGCGCGGTTGGATGGATCGACGGACGTGCGTCCCGGGTTGCTCAGTCTGAAGCAGGCGAATGGGTTTCAGCCGCTGACGATGACCCAGAGCATTGGTCTGGTCGCGAAGCCGGTCGACGGTCAGCCCGCAACGGTCACGATTCGACTGGGTGGCGGCGCGCGTGAGACGTTGGCGCGTGGGGTGTTCGTGAACAAGGACGACAAGACAACGCCCGCGGTGGAGTTGGTGGAGACGGACAATGTTTATCAGGGTGGTGTTGAGCTCGCCGCGGGGCTGATTGGCGCGAAGCCGGAGCTGCGGCTGACCTACGGCGTGGACTTGGGCGTGCTGGTCCCGTTCCTGAACAACGATGCCGCCAACCGAGGCGCCTTTGAGCTCACTCGGTTGGGCGCGTCCGGCAATTTGAGCTTCAGTTTCTTCG
>JBQTKE010000277.1:0-7120 GCA_052386435.1 Myxococcaceae bacterium | reverse complement strand
CGCACCGGGAGGGGTGGCCGCAACGGGCGGAGCCGCGGGCGGCTTCTCAGCGGGTGTTGCCGGTCCGGTCGACTCCGCACCCGGTTTTCGAATGACCTCCACTTGAGGGAGATTTCGCTTCGGCTTGCGATCAGTCACGCGCTCACTCTACCCCGGAGACTTCAAGGTCTGCGAAAGGTCGACGCGCCACTCTTCAGCTTCGCGGACCATGTGCACCTCTTGCGTCTTGCCCGCGCTCTCCACTTTGAGAAGCGCGGTGCCGCCTTCCTCCTTCACCACGTCAACTTTGGTGACCTCCGGCGGTCGCACGCCCGGAGAGAAGAGGTGGACAGCCGGCTCCTCCCGCATCGACCCGCCCGAGACCTTCGCCAGCTCCTTCGCCTTCTCCGACAAAACGTCGCGGGTAGAGGTCGAGAGCGCCTTGAACGCACCTCGGAGATCATCTTTTTGAACCGCGCGTGAAAAGGTGAGGTAGGCGTTGACGGGGGTGTCGTAGCGGGGCCGGTTGCAGGCGCTCAGCAGGAGAACAAGAAAGACCGCAGCAACGGTGCGCACGAACCGTTCTTTAGCGGAATGACAGATCCGGTCAATGGCCGAGTGCAGTGCTCGCTGTGGCTGTTTGCTTGCGGAGACGAGCGCGATACACCGGCTCCGAACTGGCGAGGTAGCGTCGTTCCCGAGTCGACGGCACCTCTTCGGGATCATACGGGTGGAAAACGCCCCGGCCCAACGGGTTCACGAAGCCCGCTTCTTCCAGCGTCGCAAGCATCGCCTGAGCCCGGTCTTCCACATCCGTGCGCATGTCGAAGAGCCCGTCCGGGACGAGGAGGTCCCACAGCAGCCGGGTGAACTCGGGACTCAGCACCGCCCGCTTCTGATGGGCGCGCTTCCACCAGGGATCCGGGAACTGCAGGTGGATCGCGGAGAGCGAGCCAGGCTTGAAGAGGTGAGGAACCTCGATGCGAGCGTCGGCTTCGATGACTCGCAGATTCTTCTGCCCACGCCTGTCGGCGCGGTCCTGCGTGTCGCGCGCGTACTTCTTTCGCCATTCAAAGGCGACGAAGCGGATGTGCGGGTAGCGGCGCGTGTACTCCAGCGCGTGCCCGCCGGTGCCGCTCCCAATCTCCAGCTCGAGCGGGCCGCTGAAACCGAAGACCTGATCCCAGCTCGGCGGCTCGGTGAGGCCGACGAGATCCTTGCCAACAGGGGTGGGGAGAAGAGGTGGACGACCCATAGCGGCGCGCTTCCTAGCGCAAACCGTCGCGCCGTGCGCGCGCCTTCCGTTATAGAGGCACGCATGCAGGTCTTTCAGGGACTGAAGGAGGCAAAAGGGCTGACCGGTTGCGCCCTTTGTCTGGGGAATTTCGACGGCGTTCACGTGGGGCACCAGGCGCTCTTCAAAGAGGCCGCCCGCCACGCCGCGCCCGTCGCGCTCACGTTTCATCCCCACCCGGGCAAGGTGCTCCAGCCCGAGCTCGCGCCGAAGTTGATCACCTTGCTGCCGCGAAAGCTGGAGCTGTTCGAAAGCCACGGGCTGCAGGCGGCGATCGTCCAACCCTTCTCCTTGGAATACGCGCGCAACACGCCTGCCGAGTTCGAAGCAACGCTGTTCGATGTCGTGGGGGCGAAGCACCTCGTCGTAGGCTCGGACTTCACCTACGGCAACGGCCGCGCCGGAACGATTGAGACGCTCCGCCGAGCGGCCTTGATTCGCGGATCCTCCGTACACGTCGTGGCGCCGGTGACCGTCGACGGCGTCGTCGCGTCGTCTTCGAAAGTTCGCGAATACATCCTCGAGGGTCGAGTGGGCGCCGCGCACCGGTTGCTCGGGCGCTACTTCGATCTCGACGGCACCGTGGTCCCTGGAAAAGGGAGGGGACGAGGCATCGGCTTCCCCACCGCGAACGTCGATACCTTGAATGAGCTGCGTCCCGGCGCCGGTGTTTACGCAGTGCGCGTCCGAATTGATGGCGGACGGAGTGATACGGGGGCCTGGCTAAGCGCTGCCGCAAACATCGGCGTGAAACCCACCTTCGGAGGCACAGAGGTCACCATCGAGGCGCACCTGATCGACTACAGCGGCGACCTGTATGGAAAGCAGCTGCGGGTGCAGTTTCTCGAGAGACTTCGCGGGGAGGCGCGGTTCGCTTCCGTGAACGAGCTGATCGGCCAGATCCGCCGCGACGTGGAGACGGCTCGAGAGGTCATCGCCAGGCACCCGCCCATTCCTTGACACTCCAGATTTGCGGGCGGTTAAATCTCGCGAAGTTCCCCCACAGCATTTTCGCTTCGCGAGGCGAACACCCGCATGTCTGGTCGACTTGGTGAGCTGCTCGTTCGAGAAAACCTGATCTCCGTGCAGCAGCTGCGCAAGGCGCAGGAAGAGCAGCAGCGGCACGGAACCCGTATCGGCACCGCGCTCATCAAGACCGGCGCGATCGAGGAGTCGAAGCTCACCGACTTCTTGTCCAAGCAATACGGCGTCCCCGCGATCAACCTCAAAGACTTCGACATCGATCCGGACATCATCAAGCTGGTGCCCAAGGACGTTGCGGAGAAGCACCTGGTGATCCCGGTCAACCGCGCGGGCCCGTCGCTGATCGTCGCGATGTGCGATCCGTCGAACATCTACGCCGTCGACGATCTCAAGTTCCTCACCGGCTACACCATTGAAGCCGTCGTCGCATCTGAGCCTTCAATTCGCGAAGCGATCGAGCGCTACTACGCGGAGAAGGGACCCACCCTCGACGAAATCGTCGGGCAGGTGGATGAAGACGTCGAAGTCGCGAAAGACGAGACCGAAAACATCGAGGACGCCACCCGCGGCGCGGACGACGCGCCGGTCGTCAAGCTGGTGAACCTCATTCTTCTCGACGCGATCAAGAAGGGCGCTTCCGACATTCACGTCGAACCGTACGAGAAAGACTTCCGAGTCCGCTTCCGCATCGACGGTTCGCTCTACGACGTGATGAAGCCGCCGATGAAGCTCAAGAACGCGATCACCTCGCGTCTGAAAATCATGTCGTCGTTGGACATCTCCGAGCGTCGCCTGCCGCAGGACGGCCGTATCAAGATCAAGACCGGCGGCGGCAAGGAGATGGACTTCCGCGTCAGCGTCTGCCCCACGCTGTTCGGCGAAAAAGTCGTGATGCGCCTCTTGGACAAGTCGAACCTGCAGCTCGACATGACCAAGCTGGGCTTCGATGCCGAGCCACTCAAGTGGTTCAAAGAGGCGATCGATCGCCCTTACGGCATGGTGCTGGTGACTGGTCCCACCGGCTCCGGAAAGACCACCACGCTCTATTCCGCGCTCGCCGCGCTGAACACCGTGGACGTGAACATCAGCACCGCGGAAGACCCGGTCGAGTTCAACTTCGCCGGCATCAACCAAGTGCAGATGCACGAAGACATCGGCCTGAACTTCGCCGCGGCGCTGCGAAGCTTCCTGCGACAAGACCCAGACACCATCATGATCGGTGAGATCCGCGACTTCGAAACCGCGGAGATTGGCGTGAAGGCCGCGCTCACCGGCCACTTGGTGCTGTCCACGCTTCACACCAATGACGCGCCAGGCACGGTTAGCCGTTTGTTGAACATGGGCATTGAGCCCTTCCTCGTCACCGCGTCGCTGAACCTGATTCTCGCTCAGCGCCTCTGCCGCCGCCTCTGTCAGGCGTGCAAGAAGCCCTCGACCGTCGAAGACCAGGCGCTGATCGACGCCGGGGTTTCGCCAGAGAAGATTGGAACCTTCACAGCCTACGAACCCGGTGGCTGCCGAGAGTGCAACGACCGTGGCTACAGAGGCCGCGTGGCGATCTACGAGGTCATGCCGTTCTGGGACGGCCTCAAGGAGCTTGTGATCAACGGCGCGTCCGCCGCCGAGCTCAAACAGGAAGCGATTCGCCTGGGCATGCAGACCCTCCGCATGTCCGCCCTGCTCAAGATGATGGGCGGCGTCACCACGCTCGCCGAAGTCGTTGGTAACACCGCGCCTGACCGGTTCTAACGGAGACCACCCAGTGGCCAACCTGCATCAACTGTTGAAGGCGATGGTCGAAAAGGGCGCTTCCGATCTCCACATCACGACGGGAAGCGCGCCGCAGCTTCGAATCGACGGCGAGCTCGTGCCGCTCAAGACCGAACCGCTGACCCCGGTTCACACCAAGCAGCTCTGCTATTCAATTCTGACGGACGCCCAGAAGCACAAGTTCGAAGAGGACAACGAGCTGGACTTGTCCTTCGGCGTGAAAGGCCTGTCGCGTTTTCGAGCCAACATTTTCATGCAGCGCGGCGCCGTGGCCGGCGCGTTCCGAACCATTCCGTTCAAGATCCTAAGCTTCCAGGAGCTGGGGCTGCCCCCGATCGTCACCGAGCTGTCGAAGAAGCCGCGCGGGATGATCTTGGTCACTGGCCCCACGGGGTCCGGCAAGAGCACCACGCTCGCGTCGATCATCGACAAGATTAATTCAGAGCGTCATGAGCACATCATGACGATCGAAGATCCGATCGAATACCTGCACCCGCACAAGAACTGTCTCGTGAATCAGCGCGAAGTCGGCGCGGACACGCGGAACTTCAAGACCGCGCTGAAATACATTTTGCGACAGGATCCGGACGTGGTGCTCGTCGGCGAAATGCGCGACCTGGAGACGATTGAAGCCGCGCTCGTCATCGCCGAGACCGGTCACATCTGCTTTGGAACCCTGCACACCAACAGCGCCGTGCAGACCATCAACCGGATCCTCGACGTGTTCCCCCCGTACCAGCAGCCCCAGGTCCGCGCGCAGCTCTCCTTCGTGTTGGAGGGCGTGATGAGCCAGGCGCTGGTCGCGAAACATGGATCCAACGGACGCGTTTTGGCGTTGGAAGTGATGGTGCCCAACGCGGCGATCCGAAACCTGATTCGCGAGGACAAGGTTCACCAGATTTACTCGTCCATGCAGGTCGGCCAAGCAAAGTACGGGATGCAGACGTTCAACCAGTCCCTCGCCGCGCTGCTGTTGAGACGGATCATCTCGCAGGAAGAGGCCTTCGGCCGCAGCTCCGATCCTGAAGAGCTCAAGAACATCGTCGCCAGCGCGCCCAGCACCCAGGGTGGGGCCGGGGGGCAGGGTTCCGGACAGCGCCCTCCAGGCCGCTGACGCTCTTTGTTAACACAGACATCAATTCTGGCTCTCGCGCGGTACACTTCGCGAGCCCCCTCGAAAGGAAGACGTCATGGCCGCTCCCGCTCAGGCGGTTAAAGCCCTCGCGAAAAAGCCCCTTATCTGGGTCTGGGAGGCCAAGACCAAGGCGGGTGAGGTCCGCAAAGGCGAGATGGAAGCCGGTGACGCGGATGCGGTGAACAACCGCCTCAAGTCACTCGGTCTCAACCCGGTCAAGGTGAAGAAGAAGCCGCTTGAGATCAGCTTCAAGCTTCCAGGAATGGGCGGCGTCGCGACGAAGGACATCCTCGTCTTCACGCGACAGTTCGCGACGATGATCGACGCAGGCCTTCCGCTCGTTCAGTGTCTGGAGATTCTGGGCGGGCAGATGGACAACCCCACCCTCAAGAAGGTCGTGTTTCAGATCAAAGCCAAGGTCGAGTCGGGTTCCACCTTCGCCGACGCGCTCAACGACCATCCAAAAATCTTCGACGAGCTCTACGTCCAACTCTGCGCCGCAGGTGAAGTGGGCGGTATCCTCGACACCATCCTCAATCGACTCGCGGCCTACGCGGAGAAGAACGAGAAGCTGAAGCGCAAGGTCAAGAGCGCGATGACCTATCCGATCGTCGTCATTATCGTCGCGATCGGCGTTACGGCAGTGCTGCTCCTCAAAGTCACGCCAGTCTTTGCGAAGATGTTCTCCGACTTCGGATCGGCGCTCCCAGCACCTACGCAATTCATCATCGACGTTTCAGAATTCCTCCAGCACTACATCTTCCACATGGTCGCGGGGATCACGGCGGCCGTCTTCGCTTTCCGAACGTTTTATCGCAATCCGAAGGGCCGGAAGATTTGGGACAAGGTCATCCTGAAGGCACCCATTTTCGGGCCCGTCGTCAGAAAGGTCGCCGTCGCGCGCTTCACGCGCACGCTCGGAACGATGATCAGCTCCGGCGTTCCCATTCTTGATGCGCTCGAAGTCACCGCGAAGACCGCGGGCAACCGCTCGGTGGAGGCGGGTATCACCTACGTGCGATCCAAGATCGCTGAAGGTAAAAACATCGCGGGCCCGTTGTTGGAGACCGGCGTGTTTCCGCCCATGGTCGTGCAGATGATCGGCGTCGGCGAAGCCACGGGCGCGATGGACGCGATGCTCAACAAGATCGCCGACTTTTATGACGACGAGGTCGACACCGCGGTGGCCGGCCTGACCGCGATGATCGAACCCATCCTGATGGTCTTCCTTGGCGGCGTCGTCGGCGGCTTCTTGATCGCGATGTACCTCCCGATCTTCTCGCTCGCCAATGCCATCAAGTAGCGACCGTTCCGGGACGACCCCAATCGCCCCGGTCGATGTCGCCACCGAGCTTCGCGTCAAACTTGTCTGGCTCACCGTATTTCGCACGGTGGCCACGACGCTTTTATTGGCGGCCAGCGCCGCGCGGCTTCTCTCTCAACCCTTCTCTTCCGAGCTGACCCGCGAAGACTCCCTGTCCTTCGCGATCATCGCCATGGTGTATGTGGCGACCGTTGTCTACGGACTCACCCTGCGTGGGAAGGAAGTCGGCAACACGGCGGCATATGTGCAGATCACGGGCGACATCCTGCTCGCGACTGCGCTCGTCTACCTGACCGGCGCGGGTGACTCCCCCTTCACCTTCGCGTACTCGCTCGCGGTCGTCGCCGCCTCCGTGCTTCTCTTCCAGCGCGGAGCCTTGGTCGCGGCGGCGGCCTCGTCCGTGGCGTTCGGCTTGCTCATCTTCTTGCTCCACCAGAACGTCCTGCGCACGCCCATTGGCTCGAGCATGATCAGCTCGAACCGGCTGCTCTTTCTCATCTCCAGCAACACCCTTGCTCAGTTCCTGATCGCGGCGCTCGCGAGCTTTCTCTCGAAGCAGCTTCGAACGGCGGGAGGGAGGTTGTCGGAGAGGGAAGCGGACCTCGCGGAGATGGCGCGGCTACAGAGGCAGATT
>JBQTKE010000276.1:0-6485 GCA_052386435.1 Myxococcaceae bacterium | reverse complement strand
TGGTCCGCGCGCTTCAACCTCAGCGCGGCCTCGCCGCTTCCACCCTTCCCATGGCGCAGCGTTCGCAGCTGCAGGAGAGACTTATGGCGATTCTGGATCCCTCTGTTCAGCGCGGCGGCTACACCCCGCGCAAGGTCGCGGCCGTCGTGTTGGGCGTCGCGTTGGTTGTTCTCCCGCTCGCCGCCGTGCAGCCTGCGGTCGCGGCTCAGCCGAGCGAGGACAAGACCCTTCCTCGTCTGTCGAAGTCCGAATCAGAGAGTCGCGTGGCTCCCGCGTCAGGCTCTCAGGCTGCGACGAACGACAGACGTACTGCGCCCGCGCCGTTGCCCGCGAACGCGCCTCCTCCGACTCCCGGCAGCAGCCCGGCCGCGCCAGCGCCCGTCGCGTCGGACAGCCGCGGGCCTCCGCCGGCGTCAGGCCAAGTGAGTGAGAGCGTTCCAGTGCCGGATGCGCGGTCGCCCTCTGCTGTTCCGAGTGCGAAGCTCCCGCCGGAGGCGCGGTCGCCGCCCACCGCACAACTTCCGCCCGTCTCTCCAGTCCCGGGCGTCCCCCCTGTCGCGCCTCTTCCGCCCCCCGCGCCCAGCTTCCAGGGCGTGCCGCAGCTCCCTGCGCGTGCCCATCGCGTCGACCCGGAAGACGAGCGTCAGGCGATGGCTGCTTTGAAGAAGACGGAGAAGATCTCGGACGACGAAGACTTGGCCGAAGCTCTCGAAGACATCGCCAAGGAGTACAACTTCGACGACGAGGCCACGCGCCAGCAGTACCTCTCCGCGGCCAAGAAGCTGCGTGATGACGAACAGCACGGCGCCGCGTTGGTCGCGTTTTTGCGCGGCGTACCGGTGAGCGTGGAGTCCGGTGCTGAGGTGCTGCGCCAAGCCGCGACGTTCAAGGAGGAAGACGCGCGCGGGGAGGTGCTGGAGTCCATGCACAAGATCCGCGAGTCCCAACTGGCGCGCGGCCCGCTCGCGGCGCAGTACCTGGATGTGACGGAAGGCTTGAAGTCAGAAGACGAGCTGAGTGACGCGTTGAAGAACCAGATGCACCCCAAGGCAGTCGACAAGGCCGTCACGTTGCGCGCGCTCAAGATCGCCGAGCGGCTCAAGTCAGACGACGGCAAAGAGGAAGTGCTTCGAGAAGTGAGCGATCACCAGCCGATCGACGCGGAGGTGGAAGCCGCCTACCAGCGCATCGCCGCGTCCGTGCGTGATGCCGACGTGCGGAAGGAGCTCGCCGAACGTCTGGCGGATGCGAAGAGCGGCCGTCGCTCCAACAAGCGAATGCTGGTGCGGCTGGGGGACAAGGATCTCCAGATCGTCGCGGACGGCGTGCGCAAGTTGCGGATCAAGTTGGACGACAAGGTGTTGAAGCTGGACGGCAGGGAGCTGGAGGAGGTGACCGCGGCCGCGATGGCTCAGGCAAAGCGCGACATGGCTCGCGCAGGAATCGAAGTCCGTCGGGCTCAGCGCGAGATGCTGAGAGATCGCGCCCAAGCCAGCGAGCGTGTGGAACGCGAAGAGCTGGAGCGCTACCGCGAGGAAAGCCGGCGGCTTGAAGAAGGCGCGCGTGAGCTCAAACGTCAGGCCGCGGAGCTCAAGGAGCGGATGCGTGAACGTGAGCGCCAGCTTCGCCAACGTGCCAAGGCCGCTCCGGCGGAGCGCAGCGACGAAGCGGCCGAGCACGACGATTGAGCGGTGCGCGGAGGCTCGCGCGCACAATGTGCGTGCAGGCCGAAAACTTGCGCAACAGGCCTGTCGCGGGACGATGCTCGCCATGCTTACGACCCCCGATCGCCGCACGGAGTCCCGCCGTTCCCCTCTGCCCAAAGTCCCCGAGCCGCTGCAGCGCCAGAGCGAGCGGCGCGGAGAGGATCGCCGCGATGTGACGCGCGTCATCCGCAAGGTGATGCTGATCGACTGCGCGAACGGCAACAGCCAGGAGTTGGAGGTCTACCTGTCTCTGGAAGGCATCTCCTGGGTCGCGTTCGAACGACCGGAGGGGGAGGCGGTGGAGGTGCTGCTGGAGCTTCCGGTGCTGATTGAGCCGCTGCGCCTGCTCTCACCCATCACTCGGCTCTCCAAGCGCGAAGGACTCTTCGAGGTCCACGCGCGCTTCCCGGAGTTGGATCTCAAGCTGGAGTTGGCGCTGGCCCGCTTTATCGAAGATCGGATCCGCTTGGAGAACGCTCTGCTGGAGCTTTGAGCGCCGGCCAGTGCTCCTGGCAAACGGCGGACACGCTGAGCAAAGTGTAACAGTGGCTCCAACGCGATTGCGCGGGCAGGTGATCAAGAACAAGATTTGCCGATGCCCGACAACCCGAGCCAGAACTTCATCGGCGGCGAGTGGGTGGCTCCCTCCACCGGCCAGTACGCCCCCAACCGCAGTCCTGCGAACACCGACGACATCGTGGGTCACTACCCCGTCTCTGCGAAGAGAGACGCGGACGCTGCAATCGCGGCGGCGAGGGACGCTTTTCCGGCGTGGGCAGGAATGCCTGGACCGGCGCGTGGCCGCATTCTCGCGAAGGCAGTGGAGATCTTTAGGGCGCGCATCGACGAGGTCGCTCGGATGCTCTGCCGAGAAGAGGGCAAGACGCTCGCCGAGTCGAAAGGGGAGATCAACAAAGGCATCGCGCTGCTCGAGTTCTATTCGGGGGAAGGTTTCCGCACGCACGGGAAGACGCTTCCTTCCGAGACGCGCAACCAGCTCACCTTCACGCTGCGCCAGCCGCTGGGCGTCGTGTCGCTGATCACCCCGTGGAACTTTCCGTTCGCGATCCCCGTATGGAAAAGCGCCCCCGCGCTGGTGACGGGAAACACGGTGGTGCTCAAGCCCGCGTCAGGCACGCCTGGGACCGCGACGTTGATGGCGAAGGTTCTTCACGAGGCCGGTTTGCCGAAAGGCGTCTTCAATCTCGTGACCGGACCAGGCGGCGCGGTGGGAAACGCGCTGGTGGATCATCCGGAGGTGAAGGCCGTGTCGTTCACCGGATCGAACGCGATCGGCCTTGCGCTGAATGAACGCGCGGCGAAGCGGGGGCTCAAGGTCACCGCGGAGATGGGTGGCAAGAACCCGGTCGTCGTGTTGGACGACTCGGATCTCGCGCTTGCGACCACGGGCATTCTTCAGGGTGCTTACGGCTCCACGGGGCAGCGCTGCACCGCCACCTCGCGAGTCATCGTTCAACGTGGCGTCGCCGCGAAGTTGGTCGAAGCCCTTGTCGCGGGTGCGAATGCGCTCAAAGTCGGCGACGGACTCGAAGCGGGGATCGACATGGGACCGGCCGTGGACAACGCGCAGCTCAAGACGGACCTCGATTACATCCAGATCGCGCAGGACGAAGGCTGCAAGTTGATCGCGGGAGGAAAGCGGCTGAGCGGTGGCGCGTTCGACAAGGGCTACTATGTTCAGCCGACTGTCTTCACCGGCGTGAAACCCGGGATGCGCTTGCACCAGGAAGAGGTTTTCGGACCGGTGATCGCTGTTGTGGAAGTGGGTGACTTCGACGAAGCACTTGCCGCAGCAAACCACGTCGACTTCGGATTGTCCGCGTCCATCTACACTCGAAACGCGAACCTGGCGATGAAGTTCGTGGAGCGCTGCGAAGTCGGGATGGTGCACGTGAACAACCCCACCGTGGGCGGCGAAGCACAGCTGCCGTTTGGCGGGTGGAAGTCCACGGGAGTGGGCGAGCGCGAGATGGCGGAAGAGGGCGCGGAGTTCTTCACGCAGCTCAAGACCGTGTTCTTCGACTACACGGGCGAAGTGCGCGTCTCGAAGAATTACTGAGAACAAACAGGGTGCTGTTCCGCCCCGAGCTACCCATGGGGCGAGGGCAGGGAATCGCGGCGCGGAGCTATTCCCCGTTTTTACGCGTAGTGGACGAGCGACGTCACGCGCTGGCCGGAGAGCCGATCCCGTCCGCGCAAGAAGTCCAGCTCGACCACGAACGCGAGGCCGCGCACGTCCGCGCCCAGATTCTTCGCGAGTGACAGGCAGGCGTTGGCGGTGCCACCGGTGGCGAGGAGATCGTCGACGATGAGCACGCGTTGTCCCGGCGAGATTGCGTCCTGGTGGATCTCCAGCGAATCTGTTCCGTACTCCAAGTCGTAGGTGATTTTCGCCGCGGGCGCGGGGAGCTTCCCCGGCTTGCGGACCGGGACGAAGCCGGCGTTGAGGCGGTACGCGAGAGCGGGACCGAAGATGAACCCGCGCGCTTCAATGCCCAGAACCAAGTCGATCTTTTCGTCGCGGTATTCGCGCTCGAGTCCATCAATCAACGCACAAAAGCCGTCTGCGGTCTTGAGCAGCGTCGTGATGTCGTAGAAGAGGATGCCCGGCTTGGGGAAGTTCGGAACCTCGCGGATGAGCGACTTCAGACGGTCTGAGTCCATGGGCGCGGCAGAGTAATCAGAAATGGAGACGAACGTGCGAGTTGGAATCATTGGTGGGTCCGGGTTGGATTCAGCGCTGGGGACGCTGGGGCAGGGCGATCGCGTTGAGGTGGAGACCCCGTTTGGTCCGCCCGCGGGTGCCATTCTGATGACGGAGATCAACGGCCTTCCGGCTGCGCTGTTGGCTCGGCACGGACCCGGCCATGCGTTCAATCCTTCTCAGGTGCCGTACCGCGCGAACCTCTTCGCACTGAAAAAGCTGGGCGTGACCCATGTGATCGCGACAGGCGCGGTGGGCTCATTGCGTGAGGAGATTGCGCCTCGTGAGCTGGTCGTCGTGGATCAATTGATTGATCGAACGTTCCGGCGCGAATCGACCTTCTTTGATCACTTCGCGGTCCACACCGAACTCGCGCAACCGTTCTGCCCAGTGCTGCGGCAGAGCCTCCTGGAAGCGAGCCGCGCCGGAGAGATTCGCGCGCACGAGAAGGGGACGTACATCTGCATGGAGGGGCCGCAGTTCTCGACCAAGGCGGAGAGCGAAGCCAACCGCGCCATGGGCGGAGACGTGATCGGAATGACCGCCTGCCCCGAAGCCAAGCTCGCCCGGGAAGCGTCGCTCTGTTACGCGCTGGTCGCGCTGCCCACGGACTACGACTGTTGGAGACCCACCCCGTCCGGGAAGAGCAGCCATTCGTTGCTGGAAGAGATCATCGGCAACCTCAACGTCGCCACACAGAATGGGCTGGAGCTGATCAAGCGGACCGTGTCGCTGCTGAAGGCGAATCCGGAATGCCACTGCCGCGACTCGCTGGAGCGTGCGGTGTGGACGGATCCTAAGAAGATCTCGAAAGAGGAACGAGCTCGGTTGGCGCCGCTCGTCAGCAAGGTGCTTCCGGAGCCCACTGAATGACTGTCCTGACACCTGGGGGAGTTCTACGTCGCGCGAGTGAATCAGCGCTTCTTGGACTGGCCGTAGGAGCGGAAACGCTCGTGAACGCGCGCCATCTCCGCGTCGTCGAGGATGTGCGGTTCGCCGATCTGCAAGGCCCGCCAGTACTGCGCGGCGAGCGTCTCCACCTCCACCGCGAGCTTGAGAGCGGACGCGAGATCGGGGCCGACTGCGAGCATGCCGTGGTTCGCCATCAGACACGCCTTGCGGCCTTGCATCGCGTCTAGCACCGCGCGCGACAGCTCTTCAGTGCCGTACGTCTCATAACGCGCGCAGCGAATGTCATTTCCGCCGGCGGCGGCCACCATGTAGTGCATGGCGGGGATGCCCTTGCGCAGACAGGCGAGCGTCGTCGCGAACATCGAATGAACGTGGACCACTGCGCCGACGTCGGATCTCTGCGCGTAGAGATCTCGGTGAATTCGCCACTCGCTAGAGGGAGCGAGTTTTCCGGTGCGCGCGCTCCCGTCGAGATTGAGCTCGACCAAGTCCTCGTCGGACAGTGCGTCGTAAGAGACGCCGGTCGGAGTGACTAAAAACGACGCTGCTCCGCTCCGCGCGCTCGCGTTGCCGGACGTGCCTTGATTCAAGCCACGCGGGTTTAGCTCTTTCGCCGTCTTGAGAAGCTCAACGCGCACAGAGCTCATTGCTTTCGCTCTGGGAAGAGGGACCGGAGACCATCCTCGGTTGCAGGACAGACACCGCGTTCCGTGATGAGCGCTGTCACGTACTGAGCTGGAGTGACATCAAATCCGAAGTTCGCGGCAGGGCTCTTGTCGGGGGCGACTTGCACGCTGATCAATTTACCATCTGGGCCTTTGCCCGTGACGTGAGTGAGCTCCTTCGTGTCGCGCTCTTCAATGGGGATCTCCTTCACTCCATCGCGCAACGACCAGTCGATGCTTGAAGACGGGAGCGCGACGTAGAACGGCACGTGGTTCGCTTTCGCGGCGAGCGCTTTTAGATACGTGCCGATCTTGTTGCAGACATCTCCGCGCGCGGTGGTGCGGTCACTTCCCACGAGACAGAGATCCACTCGGCCGTGCTGCATCAAATGTCCGCCCACGTTGTCCGCGATCAGCGTGTGTGGGATGCGCGCTTGCGAGAGCTCCCAAGCAGTCAGCGATGCGCCCTGATTACGA
>JBQTKE010000275.1:0-1973 GCA_052386435.1 Myxococcaceae bacterium | reverse complement strand
GACGGAGCGCGCGACCTGCCACGCACCGCCCGCGACCAGGCCTCCCGCGAAGGCGGAGCGAAAACGGACCGGCGCGTTGGGCGCGAATTTGTAGAGCAAGGTACAGACGCCAACCGCCGCCAGTGTCGCGACGCCGGTCATCAACTCGCCGAAGTAAGGGAGGTCCAACTCGCGGAGTGAGGCGCGGATGACAGCGCTTCCCACCAGGGAGCTGGCGAGAAGCAGCGGTCCCAACGTGAGGACCAGCGCGTAGAGTGAGAGGGAGAGCGCGAGCGGGCGGCGCCGGCGCACGCTCCAGATTTCATGGAGTGACGCATCCAAGTTGTGCAGCAACATCCCCGCGGAGATCAGCAACATTAGCGCGCCGATGCTTCCTGCCTGCGCGGAGCTGGCCGCGGTGAGGAACTGCTCCACGACCGCGCTGGATTCAGGACGAGCGCCGGGGGCCAACACGTCACGCACGAAGCTGCGCAGCCGCTCATGAAACTCGTCCTGGTGGAGCCACTGCATGAAGCCGAGCGCGACGGTGAGGATGGGCACGAGCGAGAAGATGCTGACAAAGGTCATCGCCGCGGCGCGAAGACTGATGCGCTCGCCGATGAAGCCATGGAGCACGGCGCCGAGGGCACGCAAGGTGTCGCTGGCGAACAATCCACCGCGGCTGTGCGAGACCGGTTCCCAAGCCTTGAGGAGGACCTGGGTGCTTTCGTCCTTCAAGCCGTGAAGGAGCCGGCGCGCCATGGTTGGTCAGCGACGAACGAGAATCCGTTCGACGAGATCCTTTGAATACGAGCTGAGCTCCACGAAGACCACGCCCATGCCGCCGGGCGAGCCGGGTTGACTGGGGACAATGCGCACGACCTCGCCCACGCCTTCAATCGTTTCCAACTCGTCGAGGATGACCGTGAAGGTGAGCGAGACCTTGGTTCCGACGGGCAGTGGATCATCCGAGCGGATGAAGATGCCGCTGCGGCTGATGTTGCTGACGTATTCGGTGACCAGCTCGTCCACCGAGGAGAACTCGCGGTTGATGGTGCGCCGCACGTCCGTGCGGCGATCGACTGGTGCTCGAGCGTTCGCCATCACCCTCTGGTCTCCTCGCAAAAAGCGCTGGCTACGACGGATCGAATTTGGGTGGCAGGGTAGCGGCCGCGGCGACCTCCGCGCCAGAGGGGGCAGCCTCCACGCGCGCGCTTTCGGCTGGGACGGCTACCTTGCCCTCGCCAGGGGTACCCTCGCGCCTGCCGGAGTCTTGCCTCGGCCCGCGTCCAGACTGACCGTCGCGGCTGCCTCGGTCCCGGTTGCCCCGTTCGCCCTCTCGGGCGTCGCGGTTGCCACCCTCGCGGTTGCCCCGTTCGCCTTCTCGGGCATCGCGGTTGCCGCCCTCGCGGTTGCCGTTGCGTTCGCCGTCGCGGTTGCCGCTGCGATCCCGGTCACGGCCTCGGTCTCGGCGGCCACCGTTGCGATCACGGTCGCGGTTTCCGCCCCCTCCGCCCCCTCCGCGCTCGCTGGGCTGGTCGCGGTGCTTGGGCGCGCCGAAACCGTCGTTGGAAGTGGTGTGTCCGAACGAACCGGCGAGCTTGTGATCACTCCCGGTCGCGGTGCGGCCGTAGATGTCGTATTGCTCGCGGTGGTAGTTCTGCTGCGCCTTGATCTGGATCGACTTATTGTAGCGATCCATCAGGTGCCGCAGCTCGTTGCGCTCGTCGTTCTGAAGTAGCCGAGCCACGTCGCCATGGCAGTTCACGACGAGGGTGGGGTCCTTGTAGCCCGGTCCCTCGCGACGAATCGCTCGGAAGATCTCGTAACAGACGGTGGTGGCCGTCTTCACGAAGCCTTGTCCTTCGCAGTAGGCGCAGTCTTCGTGGAGCACGCGGCCGATCGACTCGCGCACGCGCTTGCGGGTCATCTCCACCAGTCCCAGCTCCGAAATTCGCAGGACGTTGGTTTTGGCTTTGTCTCTACCCAGCGCT
>JBQTKE010000274.1:0-8722 GCA_052386435.1 Myxococcaceae bacterium | reverse complement strand
AACATCGCCGCGGTGATGTCTTTGACCGAACCCTCGGTCTTCGGTGACGAGAGCTGAACCAGACCGCCCTTGACGATTCGACCCATGCACTCACCCCCCGTCGGAATTTACGCGGACGCCTACTTAGACAGCGCGGATCAAGCGGGTCAAGCAAGCACCGAGTAGATTGCCCCGGTGGCCATCGCCTTCTTCGACTTGGACAAGACGCTGCTCGCGGTCAATTCCGGATCGCTCTGGATCCGCCGCGAGGTGAGGGAAGGCCACCTCAGCCGATGGCGCGCTCTTCAGGCGGGGGCGTATCTCGCGAGCTACCACCTGGGCTTCGCCGTGATTGAAGACGCGTTGGGTCGGGCGGTGGCTGCGCTCGCGGGGACGCCCGCACTTCCGCTGCGCGAACGGACGCGGCGTTTCTACGAGGAGGAAGTGCGGTCGCTCTTCCGTCCCGGCGCGTTGGGAGCTCTGCGGGAGCACCGCGAACGCGGCGATCAGCTGGTGCTGCTCACCACGTCGTCCAGCTACCTCGCGGAGCTGGTCGCGTCTGAGCTGGGTTTGGATGCGATTCTCTCCAACGAGTTCGAGGTGGACCTGAACGGCGCGCACACGGGCCGCACGGTGAAGCCTTTGTGCTTCGGCGCGGGCAAGCTTACTCACGCGGTGGAGTACGCCGCGAACGCGGGCGTCCCGTTGTCGGAGTGCGCGTTCTACACGGACTCTGCCTCGGACCTGCCGGTGCTGGAGGCGGTGGGCAGACCGGTGGCAGTGAACCCGGACAGAGTGCTTCGTCGTGAAGCTTTGCGTCGTGGTTGGCCGGTCGTGGATTGGGGCCGTCCGCCAATGAACGACCAGGCTTCCGAGCCCGTTGCGCCATGAGCAGGTTACGCGCGTGGGCGAAGAACAAATCCTGATCTGGCTCGAGACCTTCTCCTACCCGGCGGTGTTCGTCCTGCTGCTCGCGTGTGGGATGGGCGCGCCACTCTCGGAGGATCTGATCGTCCTCTGCGGCGGCATTCTCGCGGCCAAGGGCGGGGCGCACCTGCCCGCGATGATGGTCGTCGCCTGGGTGGGCGTGGTCGCGGGCGACTCACTGCTCTACCGAATTGGCAAGAAGCTGGGCCCCAAGGCGGTCGCTCACCATCGGTTGTCGAAGCTCCTCACGCCGTCACGCGTCGCGTGGGTGGAAGGGCACTTCGCGCGTCATGGCGTTGCGACCATCTTCTTCGCTCGCTTCCTCCCAGGTGTTCGCGCTCCAACGTTTCTCATCGCGGGAATGGGCGGCGTGCCCTATGCGCGCTTCGTCACCGCTGATGCGTTGGCCGCCGCGGTGATCGCGCCCACCTTCACTTTTCTGGGCTACCACTTTGGGTTGGCCGCGCTGGCGGAGATTCGTCGCGCTTCCTTCTGGTTGCTGATTGCCGTGGCCACGGGCGTGTCCATCTTCGTCGGCACGCGCTGGCTGATTCGGTGGCGAAAGGCCCGCGCCCTGGAGCGCGCGCTCTCGCCGTGAGCGGAGGACGTCATGGGTTGGGTCAAGGGCGTGTTGGTGGCGATGACGATGGCGGGCAGTGGTGACCCGAGCGCGCGTCTGGTGGTGAACCCGGAAGTCTGTGAGAAGAAGCGCGTCGACGTGTGCGGCTGTCACCACGTTTACGGCGCGCGGCACTGCCATCCGAATCGTAAGTCGACCCACTGTGAGGCATTTGTGCAGGGGCCGCGGACGCAGGAGCTCGCTATCCTTCGACGGGGCTGACCCGCGAGAAGAAGCCACCTGGCGAATTCGCGGTTGGTTCTATCCACCCAACGAGCAGCCGCTACACCGCAGGCAGCTCTTCGACCTGCTCAGTCCTTGTCGGTCGAAAGTCCACGACGAGCGAAGCGTCTTCCTGCATCCGCAGCTTTCCGCCCAGGCGTCGTGCCAAGGCGGCGCAGCGCTTCAGTCGCGCGTTGACCGAAGGCAGCTCTTCCATTCGAAGCTTCAAGCCTTGCGCGTCCACTTCGAGCGTCAGGTGTGAATGCGCGGGAGCGGATTCGAGCGCGCCGAGCGTCAGCTCCTTGATCATGAGCGCGATCTCTCCGTGGGACGCCTCAAGGCAGAGCGGCTCTTTCTCCGCGACCTCCAGATAGACGTCCATTTTTCGCAGCCGCGCGAGCGTCTTTCGGGCCGTCGCGGCGACATCGCAGCGCGTCTCGATGACAGGAAGGGCTTCATCAATCAGCGCGCACTGGCGTGCCACGGCTTGATCCATTCGCGCCAGGTATCGGCGCTGCGCTTCGGTGAGCGGCCCGCCCATCCCTCGCTTCATCATGTCGACGTAACCCTTGAGCGCGACGAGCGGCGTCTTCAGATCGTGCGCCAGCCGGCGCTTCGCCTTGCGTTGCGGCTCTGCTTGCGCGCGCAGACGGTAGAGCTCTTTGTGCTGAGCGATCTGTTCGCCGTGATGCTGCACCTCGTTCGCTTCGCGCTCCAACACTGCCTCAGCGATGTTCGCGATCGCGCGCAGCTGGTTCGCGATCTGTCCAGTGTGATCCGGGAACTCCAGATACATCATTCCGGTCACATGGCCGCCGACGCGGAGAGGCAGTGCGCGGTGCTCGGTGGTCGCCACGGCGTCGTCGTCTCGTCCGCCGCCGCGTAGAAGCTGTCGCAGTCGGCCTTTTGGCGCGAGCTCCGGACAGAGCGCGTTGAATCTCAATGCTCCCAACCGCACCGACGCGAGGCACGAGACGTCTCGACCCTTCCAGACGAAAACGCCTGCTCCTGTCGCCCTCCCGACGTCGCACGCCGCGGAGCAGAGCGCCATCAGCGCCTCTCGTCCGCCTTTCACCACGGCGCGACGCGCGGCTTTCGCCAACAGGGCTTCAGGTTCTCTCTCTCTTGTCTTCCGGGCGAGTTGGGTCACGCCCTGGCCTTGAGCACGAAGCGTGCCCGTTGGGCTTCGAGTGAAATCGAGGCGCGGTCGTGTTGATCCGGAAGGAAGTGCCGCCTGCGTCTGCGCGAAGCCGGAAAGTTTTACGGCGGTGCGCGCCAAAGAAGCGGGCGGCAGACCCGGGGTGCAGGTGGTTGCGCGGTGGCGCACCGCTTGCTTCGTGGCGGCGCCGGAGGTTCATTTGCTGTCTCTTCCCCCATTGGCTTCCCTCGAACGTTATGCGCACCTGACCCGCCAGCTGTCGGCGGCTCAACTTGCCAAGTTCGCGGGGCGACGTGCGTACCGGATGGCGCGGCGGGCGCTGTTCCGCCGGCAATCGACTGTCTTGGATGAGACGGTGTTCGCGGCATTCTCTGCTCGGTCGCTGCCGGATCTGATGAGCCGTCTTCAGTGTCGGGCAGGCCTCTCCACCTGCGAGCTGGCGCAACGCGACAGCGTGGTCGCCGCGGTGAAGTCACTCCCGGGCGCGGCGGAGCGTGCTCTGGACCGCGCTGAGCGGGCCCTGCGCCGTGAGTTTCAGGTCTTCGGGGAGACGGTTCGTTTTGAAGGAGAGATCGCGTGGTCGCGCGATCCGCGTTCCGGTCACGTCTATCCTTCGAAGCCTTCGGATCAGATCGCTCTGCTCGCGGGCGGCGCGGATCCCAAGGACGTCTGGGAGCTGGGCCGCTTGGAGTCGCTGATCGCGCTCGGACAGGGGGGGTGGCTATCTCCCGAGCGGCGCGACCTTTTCGCCAAGGAAGCGGCGGCGCAGCTCACGTCGTTCCTTTCGGAAAACCCGTGCGGCCTCGGCATCCATTGGACCTGCGCGATGGAGGTCGCGTTGCGCGGAGCGAATCTGGCGCGCGCGATCTTGATGTTCGCGGATGTCTTTGATGGCGAGCTGATGCTCAAGGCGCTGCGATCTCTGATCGAGCACTCGGCCTTCGTTGAAGCGAACTTGGAGGATTCGAGCGCGGTGCCCAACAACCACCTGGTCGCGGACCACGCGGGTCTGTTGGTGATGGCGTTGCTGTTTCCGGAGCTGCCCTCGTCGGATCGTCAAGTGGTGATGGCGTTGCGCGGTCTGGAGGAGCAGCTCGCCACGCAGGTCCATCCGGATGGAATGTCCTTCGAGGGCTCCGTTCCGTATCACCGGCTCTCGTTGGAGTTGTTCACGCTCGCGTTGGTGCATGCGCGCGACTACGGCGTGAGTCTTTCGAGCGCGTACACCGAGAGGCTCTCGGACATGTATTTCGTGGCTGCGCGCTACTGCTCGAGCAAGGGGCTGGCGCCGCAGTGGGGCGACAACGATTCAGGACGCGCGTTGGCGCTCACGGATCGCGGTCCTCTCGAGCACGGCTACCTGGCAGGATTGGGCGCGGCGCTGTTCGGGTGGGGAGAGCTGAAGTCGGAAGGGGCGACGGCCCCGGATGAGGTGGCGTGGCTGCTCGGTCAACGCGGGGTCTTTCGCTTCGAACGGACGCGCGCGCTCTTCAACGGCGAATCGTTCAGCACCGACGGTGGACTGCACGTGCTGCGAGGCCACGACGTCTTGGTGGCGATCAGCGCCGGACCGAATGGGCAGAACGGGGTGGGCGGTCACAGTCACAACGACAAGCTCTCGTTCGAGCTTCATCTGCGCGGCGAGCCGGTGATTGTGGATCCCGGAACAGGCACTTACTCGCGCGAGCCGGCCCTGCGGAACCGGCTCCGTTCGACGGAAGCTCACAGCACGGTGCAGTTGGAGAGGCAGGAGCAGGCACCCATCGATCCCGCTCGGCTCTTCGCGCTGCGGGAACACGCGAACGCGCGCGTGGTCTCGACGCTGTTCGGCGAAGACGTTGATCGACTGGTGGCGGAGCACACCGGCTTTTCCGGCGTGACGGTTCAACGCACGTTCCTGCTCAACAAGGGCGAGCGCTCTCTGACCGTGACGGACTTGCTGAACGGGGAGGGCGTGCACAGCGTGGTGTCCCGCCTGGCACTGCCAGACGTGCAGGCTCGGCTGCGGCCGCTGACGAATGAGGAGAGGGCACGTGCGGGCGGGTTCGAAGCGGTGGGGCCAGTCGCCGTTGAGCTGGGGCTGGAAGAGAGTCCCCACGCGGTTGTCCTCACCTCGCTCGGCGTCGAGCTTTCTCTGGATGAAGCGGTCTACTCGCCTGGCTACGGCCAGTGGCGACGAAGTCTCTGTGTGGCGGCGCGAATGGAACGCACGGCGTTGCCAGCCAGGTTGGGCTTTCTGATCCTTTGGTGGGATCGTTGACGAGGGGTGGCGAATGAGGGTGATGGTGAGTCCGCTGCTGGAGAAAGTGCGGCGACGCGAGGCGAAGGTCGGCGTGGTGGGCTTGGGCTACGTGGGGCTGCCGCTGGGCATGGCCTTCGCGGAGGCGGGCTTTCCGGTCTGCGGCCTGGACATTGATGAACGGAAGATCTCCAAGATCGGCAAGGGCGAGAGCTACATCAAGCACATCCCTTCGGAGCCGCTGAGCAAGCTGGTGACGGAGAAGAAGCTCTACGCGACCGCTGATTTCGCGAAGGCGTCGGAGCTGGACTGCGTGATCATCTGCGTCCCCACGCCGCTGACTGAAGCGCGCGAGCCGGACATGAGCTTCATCGTCAATACGGCCGAAGCGCTGGCGCCGCATGTGCGACGCGGTCAGCTCTACGTGCTGGAGTCGACGACGTATCCCGGTACGACCGACGAAGTGCTGCGGCCGATTCTCGAGCGGGGTGGACTCAAGGCGGGTCGCGACTTCCACCTCGCGTTCAGTCCCGAACGTGAAGATCCGGGCAACGGCAAGTTCAACACCAAGACGATCCCGAAGATCGTGGGTGGCCACACGCCTGAGTGCCTTGAGGTCGCGCAAGCGCTGTATGGCGGCGCGCTGAAGGACACGGTGGCGGTCTCGTCCACGCAGGTCGCGGAGATGTCCAAGCTGCTGGAGAACATCTTCCGCTGCGTGAACATCGCGCTGGTCAATGAGCTGAAGATCCTCTGCGACCGGATGAACATCGACGTCTGGGAGGTGATCTCCGCGTCGTCCACCAAGCCGTTCGGGTTCATGCCCTTCTATCCGGGCCCTGGCCTTGGTGGTCACTGCATCCCCATCGACCCGTTCTATCTGTCGTGGAAGGCGCGCCAGTTCGAGTTCCACACCAAGTTCATTGAGCTAGCCGGTGAAGTGAACGTGCAGATGCCGCACTACGTGGTGCACCGCACGCTCGAGGCGCTCAACGATCGCAAGAAGACGCTCAACGGTTCGCGCGTGCTGGTGATGGGCGCCGCGTACAAGAAGGACGTCGACGACATGCGCGAGAGCCCGTCGATCCGGATCATCTCGCTCTTGAAAGAACGTGGCGCGGTGGTCGACTACCACGACCCGTATGTGCCGGAGCTTCACAAGGGTCACGGTAATCCGCACGAGATGACCTCTGTGCCGCTCTCGCCGCAGATGCTGGCGAGCTACGACGCGGTGATGATCCTCACCGACCACTCGAACATCGACTACTCCCAGCTGGTCGAGAGTGCGCAGCTCATCATCGATACCCGGAACGCGACCAAGCTGGTCGCGCACGGGCGCGAGAAGATCGTCAAGGCGTAAGCGGGCGAGGGAGGTTACAGTCGGCGGCCTCCCATGACCGAGCGCCCTCTGATCGCCGCTGCTTTGATTCTGTGCACCGCCGCTGCTCCGCCCGATTCGCGTCAGGTTCTCCTCGACGCGATGAGCGCGGAGTTGGCGCGCAATCAGAAGCAGCTCAAGCTCAACGACCACCAAGCGCCGTACTTCATCAGTTACCAAATGAGGGACACGCTTCAGTATGAGGTCGCCGCGCGCTACGGCGCGTTGTTTCAAGACGACAGCTACCGCGACCGGAAGCTCTACGTCGACGTCCGCGTGGGTACTTACGAGTTCGATAACTCGGTGGGAGAAGATTTCGAATTCGGGTTTTCCACCAAGGGCACCAGCTACATCACCCGAAAGAACGGTCCTCTCGATGACGATCCGGCGGCGCTGAGAACCGCGCTCTGGTTGATCACCGACGAGAAGTACAAAACGGGTCTCTTCAATTTTCTAAAGAAGAAGGGCGAAAACGTCTACACGGTCGAGGACCCGAAGCAGCCGGCGTCGTTCAGCCGCGAGAAGGCAAGCGTCTACTCGCAAGCACCGGTTGCGTTTCCGTTCGACCGAGAGCGCTGGTCCAAGCTGACGCGCAAGCTCTCCGCGAAGTTCAACGCGGTTCCGCACATCTTCGACTCCGAAGTTCGCGTGAGCGCCACCAAAGGCGTTCGCCATTTCGTGTCTTCGGAAGGAAGCCGGCTGCTCACGGAGGAGGTTCTGTATGGCGTGCACGTCCTCGGCGCCACCCGTGCGGACGATGGACAGCTGCTGGACAGCTCCCGTGATTTCTATGCCCCCAGCGAGGCGGGCTTGCCTGATGAAGCTAAGTTGAACGAGGCCGCGGACCGCGTGATCCGCGAGCTGCTGGCGCTGCGGATGGCCCCTGCGATCGATCCCTATACGGGTCCGGCGATCCTCGAACCCGAGGCGGCGGGTGTTCTCTTCCACGAGACGGTGGGCCACCGCCTTGAGGGAGACCGACAAGACAACGACACCGAGGGCAAGACGTTCCGAGGTCAGATGGGGAAGCTGTTGTTGCCGCCGTTCATCAGCATCTTCGACGACCCGTCGATGCGGGAGAAGAACGGGGTTCAGGTCAACGGCTACTACCTCTACGACGACGAGGGCGTGAAGGGAGAGCGCGTCCAGTTGGTGGAGAAGGGCGTCCTCCGCAACTATCTGCTCTCACGTCATCCGGTGGAAGGCTTCGTGAAGTCCAACGGTCACGGTCGCAGTCAAGGCAACCGCAAGCCGATCGCGCGTATGGCCAATCTGGTGGTCGAGTCGTCGAAGCAGGTGAGCGATGACGAGCTGAAGCGGCTATTGATTGAAGAGGCCAAGCGTCAGGGCAAACCCTACGGGCTGATTATTCGCGACATCACAGGCGGAAACACGAACACCTCCAGCTACGGTTACCAGGCGTTCAAGGGCATTCCGCGAATGGTGTACCGAGTGGACGTGCGAGACGGGAAAGAGTCACTCGTCCGCGGCGTGGAGATTGTCGGCACTCCGCTCTCCTCGCTGAACCGAGTCATGGCCACCGGAAAGAGGCAGGGCGTGTTCAACGGCTTCTGCGGCGCGGAGAGCGGCAACGTTCCCGTCTCAGCGATCGCTCCGCCCACGTTGCTGCGTGAGATCGAGCTTCAACGTACGGTCGAGGGGAAGGATCGTCCTCCGCTGATCCCCAGCCCCTCTGCGGACCGAACAGCACCCACGAAATCCGCGCCGTAGCCATCTCGAAGCGCCGCGATCGTACCGTGGGGACAGCCTCTGCCACCGGTGCGCGACGGGAGGTCTGCAAGAAAGCCATTCGCGGCGGATGGGAGCCGCCTCGGTCGACGCTACCGTTGCTTTCGGGCGTGGTTGCCTTTGCGGCTGTCGTCGCCTGGTTGCAGCTCCACGCTCAGCCGGGAATCGGTGTCGAGCGCGAGAACTCGTTCGGCGGAGATGTAGCCGGAGAGCTGAAAGCGGACCTTCACGGGACGGGTCCCCGCGGAGGCGGTGTACTCGAGCGGCGTGGTTCCCAGCGGCTTGCCGTTGTCGGTGCGGATGATCTTGGCGCCCGGCGGATCGCTGCTGATGAGCAGGCGCACTCTCTTCGGCATCTCCTCAGAGGGCACCACTTCAATGTTCGGCGTGGGCTTCGCCATCTGCTCAATGGCCATGGGCGGGTGCTCCTTCGGCCCGGAGCCCGTGATC
>JBQTKE010000273.1:0-10898 GCA_052386435.1 Myxococcaceae bacterium | reverse complement strand
TTCCGCCTCCACCATCCGAGCGTGATCCAACGCATGCGCGGCCTGGCGCGCGACGGTCTGCGCTAGGTAGAGTTCATCGTGACTGATCGGGCCGCCTGACTTGAAGAGGAGAACACCGTCGTGGCGGCTCCCCACGATTAAGGGCAGCGCGGTGAGCCCATCAGGTCCCCACAACACTTCGCCCTTGAGGCTGGACACCGCGGCGGGATGGGTTGAGTCATCAGCCAGCGTCGGTGGGAACTCTTCGGATTCTCCGCCTCGGAAGGAGATGCGTTCCAGAAGGTGCTGCCCCGGTTGAATCAGGTAGGCAGCGCCCGCCTTCGCGCCGAGGAGTGCTGCGCCCCGCTCGACAGCACGAGCTGCGATCGCCGAGACGGAGCCTGCTTCGAAGTCGGATGCCGGCCCCAGTGACGGAGAGACATCTGGGGTAGGCGTCATCACGGAGGGCCTCCAGGAAAGAGGAGCGATTGAAACAATCCGCTGGGATCGTGCTGCTGCTTGCCGCGCGTCCATCCCTCGTACCGACGCCCAAAATGTGCTCGCCACTGCGCGGCGTCCAGGCCTTCCAGCCAACCGGAGAGGTAGCGCTTGCCCCCGGCCTCCAGGAGCATGCGGTCTACGCGGCGGATCGCTTCGAGGGAGCTGCTTAAGAGTCCTTCGGGGATGCCAACAGGAAGAAGCGCCAGACAGACGACGATCGGCTCCGGGTGCAAAGCAAGGTAGAGCGGGGCCCCGCGGGTGGCGACCCAGAGCAGTTTGTGGCCGTCTCCGAATGTTCCGGGCAGTTCGTCGAGCACGCTGGGAAGAACCCTGGCCAGGGCGACCGGGGCGAGAAAGGCCTCAAGCCAAGGATGCGCCTGATGCCAAGCACCCGAGCGGTGCATGACGTCGAAGCGCGGCTCATAGCGGTGGATATGCGCCTCGAGAGGCACGTCCTCTACCAACAGCACTTCGCTCGGGCGCAATCCGGCCAGAACTTCGCGCTCCGCGGGAGGCGAATCAGGTGAGCACTCGACCCCCAGCTGCAAGCCATAGAGCCACTTCGCGCAGTAGCGCCGTCCGCGCGCGCCAGAACGCAGGTCCTTCGGGCCTGCCCAGCAAAAACCTTCCAAGTAGGTTGCACGCGACGTTTCGATCACGCGCGCTTGGTCTGACAGCCACGGTTCGACGGAATCGTAAAACAGGTGAAACACCCGAACCTGAGGGAGAACCTGGCGCAGCTCTAAGGAGGCGGTGGCGATCACCCCAACGCGCCCCACCCCTCCCAGCGCGAGGTGGTAGAGCGGCGCCTCGACCTCCCGCGTACACGTATGGACGGCGCCGTCCGCGGTCACCAGCTCAAGGCTTTGCACGTGGGAGACCACGAAGCCGTGATGGTGGCTTGTCGCTCCAACGCCTCCGGCGGAAAGGAGTCCCCCCACCGTCATGTCAAGGTTGAGGGGGATGACCTTTGGCAAAAGCCCTGCCGGCAGAGTTGCGGCGATGACCGACCGCCACCGCGCTCCGGTTTGGCAGTGCACCGTTCTGTTCTTGGTATTCACCGGCCCGATTCGGTCCATGCGGGCCATCTGAAGCGTTGCTCCCGCTGCAGGGATGGATTGGCCGCCTTGGCTGTACCCTGAGCCGCGGACGGTGAGGGGGATTTGACGACGATTGCAAAATTGAAGGACTCGCCCCAGTTGGTCCCTGTCGCTGGGCTGCATCACCCCCCACACGGTGCCCTTGGCGAGGTGACCCATGTCCCGGCCTGCGGTCAGTTTGGAGGAACCGTCAAACAGGACAGAAACCTCCGTCTCACGCGCCAGTGCCTGCAAACATTCCGTGAGAGCTTCAGGCGTGTTTTTCATGTTCCGTCGCCTCCGGCGCGCGCTGACGTTGCCGCACGGAGGCCGCGATCCTGGGAAGAAGTTCGTCCAGCAGAGCCTCCAAGGTCGAGTAGACACGGTCGACCACCTTGCGGCCTTCTTTCCGGTGATGTTCCGAAAGCTCGAAGGACGGCAGCGCATCGCTGGGCGCGCCGTCGGAGAACATGGAGTGCCCTTGCTCGATTCGAAGGTGGTCGCGACTAAAATACTTGAGCTCGCTGGCATGGCCGGTCCGCTCGACGTAGCTCACCACGCTGCTGAAGAAGACCTGGCCGGCGGATTCCAGCGTCAGCAGCAGGACGATCCGCTGCCGATCATCCTGAGCACGGAATACCTCTGAGAGGATGGCGTACGACGCATCGCGCCCGGCCGCGTTTTCTTCGCTGAAAAGCCAGCGGGGATCGTGCTGTCTTTTGTCGAGGGCGCCGAGATCCTCCAGAAACCATTGCTCGTGGCCGGCATCTTCTAGCCGGTGGTGGTGGACGATCGACCGGATCCGCGGATCTTTCGCGTGCATCTCGTTCAGCCGAAGCAGGTCTTGAAAAGCGAGCGGCCAAAAGGTGAGCGCTGGAGCAAACGCAGCCAGGCTGTCCAGCCGGTGGGCGCGCTCCAACCATGCGAAGAAAAGGTGGCCGGCGAATTTAGCTTGGCGCTTGCCAATGTGTTCCCAGATGGTTTTCACAGCTGGATCCCCCTCTCGCGCAGCTTGGCGTCCAGCACATTGGGGGAGGAGCCGACGCGCGCAGCGACGTCTTCCAGAGCGCTCGGCACATCCTCATGCATGACAATGAATTTCGGCAGGCCGCTCAGCAACATGCCCGTGGTGACGACGCTCCGCACGACGGTTTGTCGAAAGCCTTTCCCCAGGATGACCAGATGCATCGAGTCGCAGAACTGCTGCATCTCAGAGAAGAACTCGAAGAGAGCCTCTTGGACGTCCTCTGGAGGCGCGCCCTCGTCGGGATGAATCAGAGTAAGGTAGACCACCTGTTGTTTGAGCCGGAGGGAAGCAGTCGAGATCTCCGCGCTGAGCTCCTTGAGGTCCTCCACGCACGGCGTGTCGCGCCATTGGACGCAAAAGAGACGACCAACTTCGGCTCGCGCGTAGTGAGACATCCACCTGAACTTATGCATGGGGGCAGATAGGCAGAAGACGTCCGAACAACCGCTCTCCCGCGCGAGCGGTGAGAGCGGGGCCAAAGGCTGGCGAACGCAGTCGGCCCGGCGGCCACGTCGCACCTATCCTGACGTTGTCGCCCATGCGTACGAGGTCCGCCTCTGGCTCGGCTACACTCGGCGTAAATTGAGCTCGTCCTCTGCTCCACCTCCGCCCGGGAAACGCCGCCGCCTGGGCGAGATTCTCCGCGCCGCGGGCGTGATCGACGAGCTCCAGCTCAACTCCGCGCTCGCGGAGCAGAAGAAGTGGGGCGGGAAGCTCGGCGAGATTCTGATCCGGATGAGCTTCCTGGACGAAGACACGATGATCCACGCGCTGTCCCGGCAGCTGAGCATTCCGGTGGTGGATCTCGATCGGATGGAGCTCTCGGCGGAACACGCGAAGCTGCTGCGGCTGGAGTTGGCGCAGCGCTATGGCGTCTTTCCCATCGGCGTGGATCCGAAGTACAAGGTCCTTCACGTCGCGACAGCGGACCCCACCAACATCGACGCGCTGCACGAGCTCTCATTCGCCACGGGTTCGACCCGCGTGCAGCTCTCGGTGGCGGGGCAGGGCGCAATCGAGCGGGCGATCCGGCGCTTCTACCTAGGAGAGACCTTGAGCGTCGCCACCGCGCCGCCGGCGGAGCTGCCTCAGCGGGAAGAGACCTTCGAGGTGACCACGGCGAACGATGCCTCGGCGCGGCCCACCCCGAGAACGGCCGCCCCGACCACGATAGCGTCAGGGGATCCCGCGGCGTTGATGGCGCGCGTGGCCCAGCTGACCCAACAGGTGGAGATGCTGCAAAAGAGGGTGTCCACCGAGAGCCATGCTCGACGTGCTCTGCTCGAGCTGCTGTTCGAGAAGAAGCTCCTCCGCGCGGACGACTATCAGGCGCGGCTGCGAAGCAACGAGGGGGGTAGAAAGAGAAACGAATGAGCTTGGCTGCTCGCGCGTCGCTGACACGGATGTCGCGTCGAAGCTCCCTTCTTGAGGTGGCTCCAAAGGGCTCCGGCGCGAAGCCCTCGAAATCATTTTGAATGGGTGCTCGGCACTCCCTGGCACCCACCTTGCTCTTCACGCGGGCACGTTGGAATTGACGGATGTAGGGTTGCTCCATTGGGGAGCTCCCGACGCCCGCCGCCTCGGCCGGCCCCGAGACGGCGGGCGGTTTTATTTCGGCAGCGTGACCTGTTGAGGTTCAGCCGCTGATGCCGCCGTCGGCCTGAACCTCCACCGGCTTGGACAGTTCTTTCTCGAATGGTCCCTTGTCTTGCCGGGCCACGAACCACGTTCCGTCCCGGTAAACCATTTCAGTCGTGACGACCGCGGTCTCTTCGGTCACCGACGGCAGCCGCATCCAGTTGATCCGCGACACGCCCTCCGCGCGGTTTCCGTCTGGCGACAGCTTGGCGTCTTCGAGCTGGTAGTCGGTGACGGTGAGGTCGCGGTCGTCGTTGGCGGTCATTCGACCTTTGGTGAACTCCATTCGCCGTTCGGAGATCACCAACTCTGAAGCGCCGCGGTAGTCGCGCCAGCGGGCCATCTTGTGAAAGGTATCCGTTGCACGCTTGAGCGACTCCATCCGCGTGGTGGGCGAATGGGCGCAAGCAAGCGGGAGCGTGAGCACAGCGAGCAGGAGAGAGCGGAGCACGGCGGGAAGGTAGCATTCGTCCCGCCCGACACAAGAGAGCGGCGTGTTAAGGTCGGCGTCCTTGAGCCTACAGCCATGACGAAGCCGATGCTCGAGCGGTACGAGCAGATTCTCGCCCAAGATCCCTCCTCGACCGTCTTCGTCGAGCTGGCGAAGGCGCTCCTCGAAAAAGGAGATCCGGCGCGCGCGATCGAGGTGTGCAAAGGCGGGCTGGATCACCACGCGCAGTCGATCATCGGCCGCGTGCTCTGGGGCAAGTCGCTCATCCTGCTAGGCCGTCCCGCGGAAGCGATGGAGCAGTTCGATCTCGCCATCGCGATCGATCGCGAGAACCCGTACGCCTACAACCTCATCGCGGAGGTGTTGCTCAATAAGGGGCTCTACCGCTCCGCGTTGCCACTCCTGCGCCGCGCCGCCGCGCTCCAACCCAACGACGCTCGCATCAAGCAGTGGCTGGAAGCGACTCAGGGCGCGCTCTCCGGTGGTCCCGCGCCGGTCGTCAAAGATCTGCCGCCGCTCGAGCCGCCTCCGTCGGACGAAGACGAGAGTCACCACCACGAAGCGACGCAGGTGATGCAGATCCCGGCCGACATTGAAGCGCTCGCCAACGCGAAGGCGCGCGGCAACGGGGCGCGCAAGCAGGACGAAGGGACGCGACCGACGGGACAGCAGGTCTCCCCTAACGCAGCGCCTCGTCAGGCGCCGCGCGGAGATGACGACCGGACCGAGGCCTACAAGATTCCGGACGAGAACAGCGGCATCTCGCTCAACGTGTACACCGGGCCCACCGCCGTTCCTTCCGCGGAAGTCCATCTGCAGAAGCAGGTGCCCACTGCGCCAGCACCCGTGCGGCCGTCGCAGCGCGCGCCGGCGAGGTCAAAATCTCTGCTCGACGAGATTCCGGATCTTCAGCCGGAAGCTTCTTCGGCCGTGGAAGCTCCGAAGGTGGAGCTCTCCAACCACGCGGCCGAGGCCATTGCCAAAGAGTACGAGCGCGAGCTCCGTCAGAAGCTGGAACAGAAAGTTCAGGCGCAGAAGAAGTCGTTCCTCGCGCGGAACTCGCTGAAGATCTCCGCGGTGGTCGTGCTCGTGGTCGCGGTGCTGGCGTTCGCGGGCTTCTTTCTCCACACGCGCAACCGCAACGAAGGCCGCGACCTGGTCACGTTGGTTGCTGACGGAAAGCGCGCCGCGCTGCAGGACACCACGCTCTCGTACAAGGAAGCGATCACGCTGCTGGGGCGCGCCGGAGAAATGGACAGCGCGAGCGAAGAGGTCTGGGCCTGGAAGGCCTACGCGCACGCGGTGCTTTACTCCGAGCACGGTCGGGAAGAAACGCACTTCAAAGCAGCGCAGGAGGCCGCGGGCAAGGTCTCGTCCGGGCCGCATTTCGCCGCGCTACTCAAGGTCGTCGACTTTCACCTGGCCGAGCCCAAGCTCAATGAGGCCAAGGCGCGCGAACAGAAGTATGCGGACCTCATCCAGTCCGCGCAGGCGCAGAGCTCCGCGTCGGACCTTTTCGGCAGCTCACTCTTGGAAGGCTTGGTCGGGAAAATTCTCTTCGCGAAGGGCGACGCGAAGCAGGCGCTGGAGCGGGTGAAGCAGGCGCTGGATCACGCCAAGGAAAACGTCCGCGCGCTGGTCTCGCTGGCCGACTACTACCGCGACGCGGGCGACTTCAAGAACGCGCTCGCTTCGTACACGGGCACCACCGCGCAGCTCTCTCCGAAGCATCCGCAGCGGGTCTTGGGCGCCGCCTTCGCGCGGTTGGAGTTGGGGCAGGAGTTGCCGGAAGCGCTCGCTGAAGTGGAGGCGCTCCCGTCAGAGAACGTCAGCCCACCGTTGCGCGCCCACAAAGAGCTCATTCACGCGCGGCTCCTCTCCGCAACGGGCAAGCACGCGGAGGCGATCGCCAAGCTCACCGCCGCCCTGAAGGCGCACAAGGACCAAGCCTACGCGCTGAACTTGGGCTTGGGCGAGGTCTATCGAAACGCGGGCGACGCGGAAGCGGCGAGCAAGGTGCTGGAGACCGCGCTGAAGCTGCGCGACACCACGGACGTTCGCGAAGAGCTGGGGCGCGTGCTGCTGATGCGCGACCGAGATCGTGAGCTGCTGCTGAAGATTCCGCCCTCGGACGACCGCCGTCTCTCTTTGCTGCGTGGCATTGCTCTGGTGCGAATCGACGATCCGAAGCGGGCGCGCGCGGAGTTAGCGAAGACGCAGCTCGCCGGAAAGTTTCCCAGCGAAGCGGTGATTTACCTCGCGCTGGCGGACGCCGCCGAGGGTCAGGCGGACAAGGCGCAGGAGGTGCTCGAGAAGACGCTCGACGCCACTCGGAAGTCGAAGGCAGAGGTCCGCGTCGCGCTGGGGCAGGTCTACTGGCAACGCGGCGCGCTCGACAAGGCGCGGGTCCAGTTCGAAGAGGCGGTGAAGGAGCCGAACGGCTACGAAGCTGGCTGCGCGCTCGGACGACTCCTGCTGTCTTTGGGTTTCGCGGACCAGGCGATTGATCCGTTGCTCAAGTCGGTGACCCGCAACGGGGCGCACACCGAGTCGCGGACAGCGCTCGGCAATGCTTTGCTCGCGCTGGGCAAGCCGGGCGAAGCGGTGAAGCAGTTCGAGGCCTGGGCCGCGCAGAGCCCCACTTCGCTCACCGCTCACAAGTTGCTGGCGCGCGCGCAGTACGAACAGGGTCTGATCAAAGAAGCTGACGTGTCGATCAACAAGGCGCTGAAGCTGGAAGGCGCGGGCACCGATTCGGACACCCATCGAATTCGCGCGGGGATTCTCTTCGGCCGCGGCGAGGGCAAGGCGGCCTTCGGCGAGCTGGAGAAGGCGAACAAGCTCAACCCCAAGGACCCGAACACGTTCTGCGAGATCGGAATGGCCTTCCTGCGCCGAGGCGCGGTCGACAATGCAGCCAGGGCGTACTACGCGGCCAAGCGCGAGGACGCCAAGTCTTCCTGTGCGGTGGTCGGCAAGGTCTTCGCCCGCGGTGGCGGCGGGTCAGTGCTCAAGGATCTCACCGAGCAGCAGAAGATCGCGCCCACGTCGTGGGATCGCGCCTTCGCCGCCGCCACGGTCGCCAAGGTGCAGTTGGGTTTGGGCAAGGCCAAGGAAGCGCGCAAAGCGGCCGAAGACGCGGTGTCTCTGGCGCCGGGGCAGGGAAGGGCTTACTGGATCTTAAGCATGGCGGCGCTCAAGCAGCGGGACGAGACGAAAGCCAAGGAAGCGATCACCCGCGCGCTGGAGCTGGAGCCGGAGTACGGACAGGTCCACTTGACGTTCGCGGATCTGTTGGCGCGAGGCGGCGCCGCGGAGGTCGAGCGCGCCATCGCCGAATATGAGACGTACCTCAAGCTGGGCGCGGGTCCCGACGAGGGCCGCGTGAAGAAACTCTTGCCCCTTCTCAAGAAAAAGATGGCCTCGAGGTAGCGTGAACCCGTCCGAGCCCCCTCCCACTGTGCTGCGCGGTCTGCTGGGCACGGCCTTCCTGCTCTCTGCCGTTTACCTGGTCTTGGGACTGGTGGTGGAGCTGCTCTTCGCGCGCTGGCAGGTGCCGCTGATGGAGGCGGTCTCGCGCGCGGTGGATGCGTTGCCTGCGGGCATCCTGCGACCCACGGGACTGCTTGAGAAGATGACCGAGCTGTACCAGGACGACCGCCTGCCCAAGTACGGTCTGCGAATCATCTTCGGCGCAACCACGGTGGCGTTCTTCTACGCGGTGGCCTTGTTCGTCGCGGGACTCACCGCGGTGGCGCGGCGGTTCCTGCCTACTCCGAAGGTTTGAACGCCAGAACTTTGCCGGACGCCGCGCGGGCCAACAGCGAGATGCGCACCACCTCCGGCCCGTAACGTTCCCAGCGGCTCTCGCCCGTTCCCTTCACCGACAAGAACGCGTCGCGATCCACAGGGAGCGTGGCGGCCAGCGCGTAGAGCGTCTTGTCGTTGAAGATGAGGAAGGGCGGCATTCCCAAATCTTTCGCCAGCTCCTTGCGCCACCGGCGCAGCTCCAGCACCGCCAGCTCACTGTGCGGAGGTGGCTCGGCGGCAACAGGCGAGACGCGCGTGCTTCCGCCGCGCTTCACCGCCAGCTTTCGGCCGGTGCAGAGATCGCAGCCCTGGCACCCGCTCTCGACTTCCTCTTCGCCGAAGTAACGCAGGATGAACGCACGCCGGCACTGCTTGCTGTAGGCGTAGTCCGTCATCCGCTTGAGCAACAGCAGTGAGCGCCGCTCCTGTTCGCGCATGCGGTTGAGGTTGAGCTCAAGCTCGTCGAAGGAGCAGCTCTGGCTCACCCGGATGGCGCGCCCTAAAAACGGCTTGCGAACGGAGATGGCCCCGGCCCGCTCGAGCAGGGTCAGGCCGCGGCGCGCTTCGTCTTCCGACACCCCGCTGCGTTTGGCGAGCAAGGCGAGGTCGCACGAGAGGTTGCCTCCCACGTCAAGCGATTTGACCAGATGTTCGAGCACGCTCTTCGCGGCAGGCGCGTGCGGCGCGACGTCTTTCACCTTGGGCTTGAGGGTGATGCCGTAGGTGCCTTCGCCTCGTCCTCCTCGGGAGATTTTTCCTTCGCGCTCCAGGACCCGAAGCGCCGCGGAGACTTCGAACTCGGAAGACCCAATTTGCCCGGCGAGGACCTCCACGCCGTAGGTGAACTCGCCCACGTCCGCTAGAGCTCGCCACACGTCCGCGAAGACCGTCTCGCTGGGATGGTTCCCCTGAATCATCCGCTCGTGCGTGAACACGTCCGAATGGGTGAAGAGCAGCACCGCGCGCGCCTGCTGGCCATCTCGGCCGGCGCGACCGATCTCCTGGTAGTAGGCCTCTACCGCGCGGGGGATGTTCGCGTGAACGACGAAGCGAATGTCCGGCTTGTCGATCCCCATCCCGAACGCGTTGGTGGCCACCGCCACGGCGTCGCGGGTGCCCATGAACTCGTCTTGGGCCTTGCGTCGCGCGTCGTCGTCCATGCCTGCGTGGTAGAGCACCGCGGGTCGGCGCCGAGCGGTCAGCGCTCGGTGCATGCTCTCTGCGGCCTTGCGCGTGGAGCAGTAGATAATTCCGCTGCCGCCCTCTTCGACGAGTTGGATCGACGCCTCGCGTTTGTCCTCGTCGCCGCCGACCGGAGTCACCTCGAGGAAGAGGTTGGAGCGATCAAACCCCGCCACGAAAATGCGCGGGTCCTTCATCAACAGCGAGCGGACGATGTCGTCGCGAACTTCTGGTGTCGCGGTCGCAGTCAGAGCCACCGTGCGCGGCGGACGCAGCCGCTTTCGCACCTGACCGAGCGTGGCGTAGTCGGGTCGGAAGTCGTGACCCCACTGCGAGATGCAGTGCGCTTCATCGACCGCGAAGAGCTCCACCTTTGCCTGGGCCAGCGCGTCCAGAAACGACGCCGAGCGGAAGCGCTCCGGGGCCACGTAGATGAGCTTGTACGCCCCCGCTCGCAGCTTGCGGAGTCGGTCGGCGCGTTCCAACTCCGAGAGCGTGGAGTTGATGAACGTGGCGGGGATGCCGCGCGCGGTGAGCTGTTCGACCTGGTCCTGCATCAGGGCGATCAGCGGAGAGACCACCAAGGTGACGCCAGAGAGCAGCGTCGCCGGGAGCTGGTAGCAGAGGCTCTTGCCCGCGCCTGTGGGCATGACGACCACGGCGTTGCGGCCGGTCATTACGCAGGAGATGACCTCGGCTTGGCCGAGACGAAACTCGCTCAGCGCGAAGTGGCGCCGCAAGCCTTCCTGCGCCTCTTCAAGGTGAGCGAGCGGGGATAACATCTCGCGCATCTTCTTCAATGTTCTGGCCCTCCCGTCAATGGCGGCGGAGTGAGATCCGCAAGGCGCCGAAGGTGCTTCCAGCGCGGCGCGCCGTAAGAGGTTCATCACCCAACCAGATTGTCTGTCGTCCACGGCTCGACCTCGGGGGCGCGGGGCATCCACTGGCGTTCAAGAAAGGAGCAGTAGCCGTTGTCGCCGATGATCAAATGGTCCAGCACCCGGATGCCGAGCATCCGGCCACACAGGCAGAGCTGCCGGGTGAGCTGAAGATCCTGACCTGACGGTTCGAAGTCCCCTGATGGGTGGTTGTGCACCAACACGATCGCGGTGGCGCGCCGGGCGAGCGCGGCGTTGAAGACTTCCTTCGGATCCACCGGACAGGTGTTGATGCTCCCCTCTGCGACGCGCGCGTGGGCGAGCAGCACATTGCGCGGATTGAAGGAGAGGAC
>JBQTKE010000272.1:0-5570 GCA_052386435.1 Myxococcaceae bacterium | reverse complement strand
GAGAGCAGGTCTCGATCGCGATCGCTGCCAGCGTGGTGGTGGGCGTCCTCGCCGTCTACGCCTTGGTGAAGGTCGTCTCCGGCCGGCGCCGCTACGTGCGCGAGAAGTCGGCCTTTGAAAAGCTCAAGGCGATTCGTCGCGAGCTCAACGCGGACGACCCGGCGGCCTTCCTGCCTCAATGAAAATCCGGAGCGACCGCGGTTGCTTCATCGTCCTGGAAGGGCTTGATGGTGCGGGAACCACGACCCAGCTCCACCGCATCTCCGCCGCGCTTCGCGAACGGGGCGCCCGCGTCCACACCACCTGTGAGCCTTCGACTGGCCCGGTGGGAACGCTCCTCCGCCAAGCCCTGACCCAGCGCCTGCGCTTGCCGGATGGCAATGGCCTGCCTGACGAGACCCTCGCGCTTTTGTTCGCCGCGGATCGAATGGATCACCTCGCCGCGGAGCTTGAACCCGCGATGGAGCGTGGGGAGATCGTCCTCTGTGATCGCTACGTCCTCTCGTCGCTCGCGTACCAGGGCGTGACGTTGCCCATGGCGTGGGTGGAGAAGCTGAATGCCCGCGCGCGCACGCCTGACCTGACACTGTTCCTCAAGGTGAACCTGGCCACCGCGGCGAAGCGGCGGGCGGAGCGAGGCGGGGAGCCGGAGCTCTTCGATTCCAAGCAGGCAGCGATCTCGCGTCGCTACGATGAGGCCATCGCCCTGCGTGGCTCCGCGCACCGGTTGGTTGCGCTCGACGGATCGGACACTGTCGAGGCGATCACCGTCGAAGCGCTGAAGGTGATTGACAACCTGCTTGGGACCACGCAGCGGCGGGCGCGAGCCAAGCGGTGACCGCCGCGGCCGTGATTATCGGCAACGAAGTTCTCTCCGCGAAGGTCCGCGAGGAGAACGGCGCGTATCTGATCAAACGCCTGCGCGACCGTGGGATCCCGTTGCGTTGGGTCGGCATCGTCCCTGATGAGATCGACGCGATCGTCGAAGCCCTGGGGACCGCGCGGCGGTTGGGGCGCTACGTCTTCACCAGCGGCGGGATCGGCCCCACGCACGACGACGTGACCGTGCGCGCTGTCGCGCTCGCGCTGGGGCGCAAACTCATCAAGCTCCCGGAGATGGTGGACCTGGTCGAGCAGCACTACGGTCCCAACGCCAACCGCGAAGCGATGCGCATGGCGGAGGCTCCGGAAGGCGCGGTGCTGCACCGGCACGAGGGTCTCTGGTTCCCGGTCGTGGGCTGTGACGACGTGTACATGCTGCCTGGCGTGCCGAAGCTGTTTCGGCTGCAGCTCGAGGTGGTCCTCGCGAAGCTTCCCGGGAAACCGTTCGCGCTGACGTCGATCTTCCTGCGGGAGGGTGAAGCCGCGATTGCCTCGCTGCTCGATGGGGTGGCGCTCTCGATGCCAGACGTGGGCATCGGCTCCTATCCTGTCTTCGACTCCGCGCTCGATTACTCTGTGAAGCTCACCGTGGAGAATGAGGACCCCGAGCGGGTGAACGCGGCGGTGGAGAGACTGCTGGCCGTCCTTCCACCTGGAGCGATCGTCAGGGTCGAATAGCCGAGTGACGGCGAAGGGCTCCCCTTACGGAACGACCGCCAGTCCCACGGTCTGGCGGAGGCGGAACAGGTCGTCTGAGAGGGCGAACGCGAGCAGCTCCTTGATGTCCTCCCGCGTCCGGACCGCGTGGAGGACCTGCTGGCTTCCTTCTCCGCGCACTACACCGGTGAAGCCGGGATCCTGGCGCATGAGCATGTTCAGGCCCATCAAGAGATCTCCGGCGATCAACAGCCCCGCGCGATCTGCGGAGCAGGCGAGACCCGCGACGGTGCGATCGACGTCGACGTCGCGGCGCAGTAAGGGCGCGAGCTGTTCCAGTCCCTTGATCGCCTTGCGTGAGAGAACTTTTCGCAGCTGCTTCTCCTGGGCATCATCGCGGGGACCCAAACCGGTGAACTGGGGGTCGCCCACGCGCACCGCGCTGCCGAACAGCTTCGCCCGATCGCGTGAGGTGAGACGGAACAACACGGCGGTCTTCACGAGCAGGCCGTGCACCGCGCGGCCGATCAGGAACTTCTGTTCGCGCGCGTTGAACTTGCGCACCACTTCCTGGCCCACGCAGACCGCGAGGGGCTCGGAGGTCTCCAGCGTCATCAATCCGCGCCTGGCTTGGTAGACCTCGAACTCTTCTACGCCGAAGACTTGCGCGACGTTGCGGATCGCCTTGTGAACGACGTGGTCAGGCTTAAGGCGATCCGTCTTGCGATCGATGCCGAGCGCTTCGAACTCCGGCGGATAGATTTTGGAGAGTTGATCGCCGAGCAGCCCCAGCACATCGACCAGGCCGCCCTTGGTCGAGGGGTGCATCAGCGCCGCGAGGTCGGCATCCTGCAGCCGGCTCGTCGCGTCCTGCGCCACCCGCGGCTTGTGCTCCGTGTAGTAAGCGGTCTCCACGTCGTTCGCCGAGCGGAAGAAGAGCAGGGCGCACGCCGCCGCATAGGCCTTGTCGACCTGGTCCTGCATCTCCCAGATCTTGAACAGCGCGCGGTAGCTCTCGAGTCGGGTCGGATCCAGGCGCAGCAGCAAGCGGTGCTGATCGACCGCCTGGGCCAAACCTGACGGCGACGTGTCACGCGCATAAAGCTCAGCGAGCGCGGCGTGCGCGTCGATGTTCTCCGGATCCTGCTCCACGACGTTGCGGTAGGTCGCCAGCGCCCGCGCCGGGTCATTCACCGACCCTGCGTAGAGACCGCCGATCTTCATCCGGATCGCGAGCGTCTTCTGAAGCTCTGCGCTGCGCGCCGCCTGCTGCTCCAGGATTCCGATCAGCTCCGGCAAGTTGCGCGTGCGTTCGTACAAAGCCGCGAGCCTGTCCACGATCGCGACGTCACCCGCGTTCAGCTCCAGGGCGCGCTTGTAGAGGACGGAGGCCTGCAACGGATCGCCGAACCCTTCATCCACGATCTTCGCCAGCTCCAGCGTGTGACGGGCGAGGGGCTCCGGACGTCGCTCCAGATCCATGAGCCGCTTCAAGCAGTCCGCCGCGCCGGTCCAGTTGCGCGAGTCCACGTGAATGCGCGCCAGCCGCTCCAGTGCTTCCGCGTTGGTGGCATCCGCGGCGAGCGCCGACTGAAGATGGGCCGAGGCGCGGGTGTTGTCGTTCAGGTGCTCTTGGTAGAGCGCGCCCAGCTTGAGGTGGAGGGCGGAGAGCGTGCGCGCCTCGCCGCCTTGCTGTACGCGCAGCGCCAGCGTGGCGGCGGCTTCGGCGAAGTGCCCGGAGGTCTCGCAGAGGGCGCTCTTCATCTCCAGCGCGGGAATGTGGTTCGGCTGAAGCCCCAGAGCGCGATCCACCGCGGCCACGGCGCGAACCGGATCGTCGACCTGGGTCCGCCAACGTTGCGCCGCATTGAAGAACTCCGCCGCGGCGGCCTGATGATCCTTCGCAGCCTGTTTCGCTTCTCCGCGACGCTCATGCAGCGAAGCGAGATCGCTCTCACTCCCGCGGCTGGCGAGGATGTCTTCCAGCCCCGTGCTGGCTGTGGGGTCGAGCGGATCTTTCTCCAACGCCTTCTTGAAAAAGCCCATCGCCGCTTCGCCGTCGTTCAGCGAATCCAGGCTGATTCGACCGGCGCGGTTGTAGGCGCGGATCGCGCTCTGCGCGTCCTTGCTGATCTCCGCTTCGCGCGCGAGCAGCGTGCATGCGGTGGAGAAGTCACCCTGCTTGATCGCGACCCGACTGGCGCCCTGCAGCGCAGGCAAAAACTGGCCATTCAACGAAAGCGCGTCCTTGTACAAGTCGCGCGCGGCGTCGAGATCGCTCAGCCGATTCTCGTGAAGATCCGCCAGCCGCATCGACAGGACCATGCGTTCGGTCGGATCCGTGGAGGCGGTGCGCTGCTTCCGCACCAGCTGGGCCAGCCCCTGGTGGTTGTGGCTGTGACGAAGCGCGCGATCGAGCGAGAAGGTGATGCGCGTGTTGAGCGGGGTTTCGACCATCGCCTGTTCCAGCGCCTCGACACCGCCGCTGGCGGGACCTTCTGTCTCGGTGGCCGCGGAGAAGCGGAGGGCGGCGCTGAGGCGATCATCCGTAATCTGATCCGCCATCCGCCGACGAAGCTCCGCGCGCCGCAGCTTGTCGGAGCTGCGCAGTCGCTCCAGTGTCCGCAGCGCGCCCAAATTCTCCGGCTCCAGATTGAGGAGCGCTTCCGCGCATTGGGCGGCGCGCGCGGGCTCATTCATCCGATCCAGATAGATCCGGACCAATTTGCTGTACGCGGCCACCTGCGCCGCGGGAACCATGCTCGACTGTGCTTCCCGCTCGAGGATCGTCGCGAGCTCGCGGACGTCTCCCTGCGCGGTATAGAGCCGCTCCAGTGCGCGCAGCCCCGCGGTGTGGGTCGGCGCCAAGCGCAGCACTTCCTGGTAACCCTCCGTCGCGGTGTCGGCGCGTCCCAGCTTCTCTTCCCAGATCGCCGCGGCCTGAAAGAGCGCATTGGCGCGCTCCTGCGGATCAGTTCGGTTCGACGCCTGCGCGCGCAGGACGTCAATCAGCGCCTTCCACGATTCATTGGCGCGGTAGAGCCGAGCCAACGCGCGCAACGCGGGGACGTACGCGGGTGAGAGGTTGAGCACTTCCTGGTACGCGGCGATTGCTTCGTCGACGGAGCGGCGTTTGCGCTCATGAAGCTCGCCGATTTTGAAAATTAACCCCGCGGCTTGTTCGGAGTCCGGGGCGATCTCCGCCTCGGTCCGGTACATCTTGATCAGATCATCCCAACGCCCGTCCTGCGCGTAGAGCCGTCCCAGCGCTTTGAGCGCGGGCAGGTAGGAGGGGGAAAGCGAAAGAATCCGCTCGTAGGTGGAGATGGCGCCGCTTCTATCGCGGAGCTGCTCTTCCAAAATCTCAGCGTTCTTGTGCTGGATCGCGATCACCTGTTTGGTGTCGTTGACCAGTCCGGCTTCGGTCTCCTGCGCCTGAATGAAATCCTGGAAGCGCCCCGACTTCTCGTAGAGCCGAGAGAGGTTGCGCAGCGCCGGCAGGTTGTCAGGCAGAAGCTCCAAAATCCGCGCCGTGTACGAGATCGCGTTGTCCATGTCGCCCATCGGATCTTCGTAGAGGGCGGCGATCTTGGTGAGGGCGGCGATGCGCTGCTCGTCTTGATCGGCCTGTTGCAGATCCTGATCGAGCAGGCCGATCAGATCGGCGTACCGTCCCATCTTCTCGAAGAGGCGGGTCAGTGCTTGTTGAGACGGGAGGTAACCGGGCTGCAGCTGAAGCGAGAGCTGATAGCGGCTGATCGCCGCTTCGGGCGTGCCGATCCGCTCTTCGATCTCCGCGGCCTTGTAGAGCCTGGCCGCCTTCTGACGGGGATCGTTGATCGCGCTCAGCTCCTGCTCGTACACGTCGAGCAGCCCCTGCCAGTTACTAGCGCGGTGATACAGCTTGCCCAACCCTGCGAGCGCGGACCTGTGCTCCGGCGCGTGCTGAAGCACCGCCTTGTACTGAGCGATTGCGTCCTCATCGCGGCGCAGCTCCTCCTCGTAGAGCGAAGCGAGGCGCAGGTGAATCG
>JBQTKE010000271.1:0-5416 GCA_052386435.1 Myxococcaceae bacterium | reverse complement strand
TGGAGCGGTTGGGCCAGGCGCTGCTCTTCGATTCGCCGGACAAGCACACGCGGATGGGCCAATTTCTCGAGCGGCGCTCCAAGAAGTAGGAGCTATGGTGGGCCGTCGTCCTACCTGCTTTCAGCTTCGAGGAGAGTCATGGCGGAGATCACCACGCTCGGCGTTCTGGGCGCCGGCACCATGGGCCACGGGATTGCCCACGTCGCAGCGGTCGCGGGCTACCGGACCTTTCTCTACGACGTCACCCGAGAGCTGGCCGAAAAAGGCCTCAAGAAGATCGGCGACAACCTTCAGGGTGGGGTGGAGCGCGGCAAGCTCAAAGCGGAAGCGCGGGACGCGGCGCTCAAACGGCTGTCGACCACAGACTCGCTGCAAGATCTCTCCAGCTGTCAGCTCATCATTGAGGCTGTGCCGGAGAAGCTGGCGCTCAAGCAGGAGCTCTTTCAAAGGCTCTCGACGATCTGCACCGAAGACGCGGTCTTCGCCTCCAACACCAGCTCACTCTCGCTGACGGAGATCGCCGCGTCCGCCACCCATCCAGAGCGCGTGGTGGGGATGCACTTCTTCAACCCCGTGCACGTGATGAAGCTGTTGGAGATTGTGCGTGCGTACCAGACGTCCGACGCGACGTTGGCCATTGCCCGAACGGTGGGTGAGAAGTTGGGCAAGCAGCGGGTGGAGGTGAAGGACCACCCCGGCTTCGCGTCCACCCGCTTGGGCATCGCGCTGGGCATGGAGGCGATTCGCATGGTGGAGGAGGGTGTGGCCACCGCGGAGGACATCGATCGCGCCATGGAGCTGGGCTACGGGCACCCCATGGGACCGCTCAAGCTGACGGACCTGGTCGGCCTGGACGTCCGGTTGGCGATCGCTGAATACCTTCACGCGGAATTGGGGACGGCCAACTTTCGCCCCCCTCAGTTGCTCAAGAAAATGGTGAGAGCCGGTAAGCTCGGGAAGAAGAGCGGGCAGGGTTTCTACCGGTACTAGCGTTTTGGGGCGGATTTCATTCCGGAATTGAACCAACAGACGGCGGTCCCGTTCGGCAAGTACCTCTTGCTGAGGCGGCTTGCCGTCGGCGGAATGGCGGAGCTGTTCCTGGCCCGGGACGAGGAAGCGAACCGTCTTGTCGTCATCAAGCGAATCCTTCCGTACCTCTCCACGGAAGCCGAGTTCGTAGGGATGTTCCTCGACGAAGCGCGCATCGCCGCTCAGCTGCACCACCCGAACATCGTGCAGGTGTTCGAGCTGGGAAAGATGGCGGGCTCCATCTTCATCGTCATGGAGTACCTGTCCGGCGCGGATCTGCGGCGCATCGTCCAGCAGGAGGCGAACGAGCAGAAGCTGGTGCCGTTGGGCGTGGCGGCCTGGGTCGCCGCGCAGGTCTGTGCCGGGTTGCATTACGCCCACACTTCGAGCGGCGTGGACGGCAAGCGGATGGAGGTCGTCCACCGCGACATCAGTCCGCAGAACGTGATGGTGGGCTTGGACGGCCAGGTCCGGCTCGTGGACTTCGGCATCGCCAAGGCGAGCGCGGTGATGGAACGCAGCAAGCCCGGCGTGATCAAGGGCAAGTTTCTCTATTTGTCGCCTGAGCAGGTGACGCAGCAGAGCGTCGATCACCGCGCCGACCTCTTCGCTATGGGGACGATGCTCTTCGAGATCACGACCGGGAAGAGTCCGTTCGCGCGCGGCAGCACCGAAGGCATCATCTACGCGATTCGCACCGAAAACCCTCCCGCGCCCGCGAGCATTCGCCCGGGGTTTCCGCCGGAGCTGGCTCGGATCATCCTCAAGTGCCTGCGCAAGGAGCGTGAGGACCGCTACCAGGATGCGGATGAGCTTCGGCGCGACCTGGAGACCTTCGTGCGCGTTGCAGCGCCCACGAACCAGGCCTCGGTTGGCGCGTACGTCTCGCAGCTTTTTTCCGCGCAGGGCGGTGATCACACCGTGCTCGATGCGCCGGGGCTGGAGCGGCTGCGCGCGGCGGTTGGGGTTCTGCGCAGCGAAGGGCGCAAACCGACGCCGGGACCGCTCTTGGCGACGGGCCGCAAGCCGACCCGCGAAGAGATCCAGGTGCTGGGGCCGGAGGTACCGACCCTGCCGTCAGATGAGCCGGGGCCGAGGCATGCGGAGCCCCGAGCCTCGCCGATGCGTCGTTCGCCGGACGAGCCGTCGCGCCCGGTGCCTGTGGGAATGGATGATCTGGATCCCACCGGGCCAATGAAGCCGAAGGCGCCGCCTAAGGTTCCGTCGCTGGCGGCGCGTGTGAGCGCGCTGCAGGACGATCCGAAGCGTGCGTTCACCGCGCTCGCGGTCATTGGTGGAGTCATCGTCGGGCTGTTGGCCTTGGCGCTGTGGCTGGATTCGGGAGAGCCGCCCGCAGTCGAGCCCAGCACCGCAGTCGATGCCGGTCCGAGACCGGCGGGAAAGCCAAAGGGTCAGCCGCGCGACCAGGAGGAGAAGGCGATCGCGCCTTTACCGACCGACGCCGGAGATCCCCAGAAGGCCAACTCGACCCCGCCGGCGACAGAACCCAGCGACGCTGCAAAAGAGAAGGCAGAGGCGTCAGCGGAGAGCGCGGAGAAGGAGCACCGACCGCCCGAAAAGGAGAAGGGCGATACGTCGCGCTTGGTGCTCGTGGTGTTCAAAGCGCCTTCGCGAACGCAGATCACACTTGGGGGGGAGCGCCTGATGCCGGGAAAGATTTATCCGCTCTCTACGGGAACCAAGGTCATCCAGTACCGTTGCCCAGGGCGGAAGGGGGCGGCCAATCAGCTGGTCCGTATTCAGAAGAGTGCGAAAGATCCTCTCTCACTTACCCTGCCGTGCCGCTGACGCGCTGAGCAACAGCAAGTAGCTGAAGTTGTTGATTAATTTCATCAAAGCGTCTCGTTTACAGCGGTCACGCCTGCCCCCTAAGCTTTCGCCTTACCACCATGAGGCGCAGACCAGATCGCAAGAGCGGACAGCGCAAGACGGAGCGGTCGCTTCCTCGTTCAGCGAGACGCTCGTCCTCCAACTCGCTCGAGCCGACTCGCCTGTTGGGTGTGTGGCGTCGGGTGTTGGAGCGCAGACTCCGGTCACGGTTGAAGCAGCGGGTGGTGCTGTCGGTGCATGACAACACTCACACCATGGTGACGTTTCAGCGTCTTCGCGGAACGTGGCATCTGCGGCTTCATCACATGTTCCTGGCTGCGCCAGAGGACGTGCTGACCGCGCTCGTCACCTTCGTTCGCGCCGACGCACCGCAAGCATCGTCGGTGCTGGACCGCTTCATCGAGCGTAACCGCGCGTTCATCCGTCGCATCCCGCCCAAGCAACTGCGCAAGCGCATGCGAATTGTCTCCAGCGGCCGCACGCACGATCTGCAACACATCTTCCGCACGCTCAATCTGCGCTACTTCCGCAACCGCATCGACGCGACCATCACCTACGGACCTGCTCCGCGCAGCCGACGTCCGCGCAAGAGCATAAAGATGGGCTCGTACCATTCAGACTCGCGCGTGATTCGGATCCACCCGGCGCTCGATCACCCGAAGGTCCCGCGCTACGTCGTGGAGTGGATCGTCTTCCACGAGATGCTGCACCACATCTACCGCGCGCGCCGTGGAGAGGATGGTCGCCGCTGCGTCCACCCGCCGGAGTTCATGGCGCACGAGCGTCGCTTCCACGACTACGAGCGGGCGGCGCGCTGGGAAGACCGCAACCTTGACATGCTCCTTTCAGTCAAAGTCGCGGACGTCGTCGCGGCTGCGTGAAGACCGGAACCTCGATGTGCTTCTCTCGGTCGAGGTCGCGAACATCAGCAGCGACTACTTGAGCAGCTTGCCGAGTGCGCCGGTGGAGCTTTTTCATGGGCGCGTCTTAGCGCAGTCGGCGCACCAGAAAGAAGCTGCCTGAACGGGCCGCCACGGTCAGCTCGTCTCCCATGCGAGCGCCGAAGATGGCGTGGGGATCGATGCCGCGGAGCAGGAAGTGGTCGTAGCCCCTCCCCATGGTCTCGTGGTTGTACTGGTCTGGTCGCCACTCGGAAGGGTACGTCGGCGGGGGCGCGTCGCGGTACATCAGGGGCGAGTGCGGCGTGAGCGCGAAGCTGAAGTTCGAGTAACCACCGCCTTCGCGCGCCACCACCGCGGCGGAGTGGAGGAACACGGGATGGGCGACCACCCCCGACTGGGTATCAAAGATGAGCCCCATCACCCGCGCCTTCGGTCCCGCCGCCTTGGCCACGGTCTCAAGCCCTTTGGCTTCTTCGCCAAACGCGTGGAACCCTCGCGCCAACACCATGCCCGTGAGCGCCGCGCATGCCGCCGCCGCGATGCGCAGGAACTTTCGCGAAGGAGACGGCACCACCGGAACCGCCGCGAGGATCAAGGGCGTCGCGAGATGAACGAAGCGCGTGTTCAAGTCATACATGTACCCGCGGATATCGAAGGGGAGGGCGAGGAACAGGACCACCGAGATCGCCGCCAGCGCGAGCGCTCGAAAACGTTCGACGGGTCCTTCCTCCAGGTCGGTGCGCACTGCTTCTCGCCAGGCGGCCAGCGCCGCGAGAGCCACCAGAACCCAGAGCCGCCAGATGGCGCCTTTCTGAAGCACCGCGCAGCCTGTGGCGATCATCACGACCACCCCGAATCCCACGTGCAGCACCGCCGGGCGCTGCTTCATGACGTCCTTCGCACCCCACAGCCCGAGCGCGAGCCCGCCCAGTCCGACCAGCCCTACGGCGAGCACCGCGAAATGATCGGATCCATCCCGAAGGAGACCGGACAGAGCTGGCACCCACTCGGTCAGGTTTTGATCGAACGATTTGTACGAGAGGTTCTGAGGCGAGAGCAGCGGACCCCACGCCTTCCATGGCGTGCCGTATTCGATCTCCGCCGGTTGGCCAAGACGCATGCCGATCCAGACCAAGAACAGCCCCACGCCGGGAACCACGCCCGCCAACGCGGCGACTCGCCCTTGCAGCCATCCTGGGACGGACGGTCGGGTCATCAACAACAGCACCGGCAGCGCCACGCCGAGGTACGCGAAGGCTTGGGCATGGAAGAGCAGCACGGCGACGAGGCATCCACTCAGCGCCGCCGCCCAGCGCCACCGCTTGACGTCCTCAGCGGTGAGGGCGCGCACGAACAGGCCGCAGCAGAGGAACGTGAGTGGCAGGGCAGAGCAGTAATTGATGAAACCCCACGCCAGGCTGTCGCCATACGCGAAGGGCATCGCAAGGAGCGCGGGCCAAGTCGACCGCCGCAGGCTCTTGAGCAGAAACCCCAGCGACAGCGGCATCCCCACCAGGTACGCGGTGAGGAAGATCTTGTTCGCCACCGTCAGCGGGAAGAGCCAGTTGAGCAGGCTGACCGCGTAGTAGTAGCCCAGATAGGGCGTCAGCTCTCCCCGCAGGGCAAATACCTGG
>JBQTKE010000270.1:0-5268 GCA_052386435.1 Myxococcaceae bacterium | reverse complement strand
GCTCGGGCCCATCGCGGGCGTGATGATCGCGGACTACTGGGTGCTGCGAAAATGCCAGCTCGACGTGCCGGATCTCTACCGCACCAACGGTCGCTACGCGGGGATCAACGTGGTCGCGGTGGTGGCGTTGATCATTGGCGCGGGGCCGAGCGTGCCGGGCTTTCTGAAAAGCGCGAAGGTGATCAGCGGGCCGTCGAACCTCTTCGACGCGCTGTACGTCTACGCATGGTTCATCGGCTTCGGCTTGGCCTTCGCTATTTATCTGCTGGGGTCGAAGCTGCGGGCAAAGTGAGCCGCAGGCTTCGGCCTCGTTGGAGCACTGACGACCCGCGCAAAATGGCCAGATGCTTCGTGGTTCCCGCCGGTGTCGAGTGGGCGGAGGCAGTTGTCCCCATCGTCCGGAGTCGGCTAAAGCGCCGCATTCATTCTGGAGCACCCCTTCATGTTCGTTGCTCTGCTGGCGCTTGCCCTCAGTGCTCAACCGGTCTCGTCCGTGGCTCCTTCTCGCGAGAGCGCGGCGCGTTTTCGATCGCTGTTCGTGAAGGGCGAACGGCTCTACCTCAAGGGCGATCTCGGCGGAGCGATCTGGAACTTCAAACTGGCCGACGCGATCAAGCCCACGCCAGAGATCGCGTTCGATCTCGCGCGCGCGTACCAGAAGCTGGGCGAGCCGGCGTACAGCACGTATTACTATCGGCTCTACCTGCGCAGATCCCCGGGCGCCGAAGACGCGTTGTCCGTGGCCGAGCTGATCGGTGAAGCGCTGGGTCGCGCCGAGGTGAGCGGTCGCGGTTTTCTGGAGCTCGACTCCAAGTGGCCGGGCGTTCTCACGGTGGATGATCGACGGTTCGACGAGTCGCCGGTCGCTGTTTTTCTTTCGCCGGGCGAGCACGTCATCACTGCTGAGTACGAGAGTGGAACGGTGCGCAAGACAGTGGTGATCCTCACCGGCAAGACTGTGTCGGTTGTCTTAGCGCCGCCAGCCGTTGCGGCTTCCGTGGAGCAGTCGCGAGCGAAAGGATCAGATCAGTCCAGCGCACGACCGACAGGAGCAGTTGAGCCCGCACCGTCTGCGAGCGGCGTGGTTTCTGACTCGGCGCGAGCGAGCGGCGCGCGTTTGATCGGTGATCCTCTCGCGAGCATCAGCGGTGCGCGATCGCTCTCTGACGATGGCTCTTCATCATTAAGCGCTCCTGAGCCCGCGCTCCCTCAGGTGCGCTACAGCTCGAGCGACCCGCGCAAGGTCCTCCACAGCTCGTCGATCGTTGCCAGCGCGGTGGGTGGTGGCGCGTTGGTCGTGGGGATGGCGCTGGGACTGATCGCGCGTGGTCAGGAGGCGAACTACCGAGCCGCGCGAACGGCGCTCACCCGCTCCGAGGCTGAAGGCGCGTTGTCGGCGCTCAACAGCAACGGCCAAGCGGCGAACGTGTTGATGGCGGGCGGCGGGGCGCTGCTCGCCGTGGGGACCGTCACGTTTGTCTTCACCCTTCCTCAGCCGGGAGAGCCTTGATGCGGCGCTTCGTCTGGACTGTTCTCCTTGCCGTTCTCTCTTGCGGCCGAGTCGCGCTGGAAGTCGAGGGGCTGCGCTGCGACGCCACGAATCCGTGCGGTGAGGGTTACGCCTGTTCCAACGGTCATTGCGCGGTGGAGCCGCTGTGTGGGCCCGGGTCGTTCTGCTCGGTGGACAACTGCGACGACGTGACGTGCCTGGACGCCCCCAAACCAGAGTGCTCCGGCGCGGCGGCGCTCAAGGTCTACGAGCAGGTAGGGCAGTGCCAGCCGTCCGATGGATCGTGTCGTTTTCCCTCGCGCGAGGTGGCGTGTCCCAACGGTTGCGCGGAGGGGCGGTGCCGCGATTCGGATCCTTGCAAGCAGACGGTCTGCAACGACGCGCCCGAGCCGGTGTGCGTGGGTGGAGCCGTGAGGCGCTTCGAGGTCGCGGGTCAATGTGAAGAGGGGACCGGTCGTTGTCTCTACGCGCACCGCGACGAGCCGTGTGCGGGCCTCTGTTCCGCGGGCGTATGCCGAGGCGCGCTGGCCTTCTCTCAGACGTGGCCCACGCTCCGGCAGAGAGTCTTGGCGGTGGATCAAGCGCCGGGCTCCGCCGGCAATCTCGTGCTCGCGGTGGGTCCCCAGGGCTTCGCCGCGCGCTTCGACGGGTCCGCGTGGAGAACGCTGTCGACTGGAACGAGCAGCGATCTGCGCAGCGTCTGGTTCGCGTCCGTGACCAGCGCGTACGTCGTGGGCGCAAGCGGCACGTTGCTTCGCTATGACGGCGCGGGCTTCGCTCCGGTGAACACCGGACTTCCCGCGACCGCGGACCTGGTGTCCGTGCATGGCTTGGGAGATCGACAGGTTCTTGTCGCGGGGCGCAACGGCAGCGTGGTTCGCTACAACGGTCTGACCTGGACGCTGACCCCGCTTCCTTCCACGCACGCGTATTCGTTGCGCAGCGTGTTCGTGGGCCCGGACGGCGACGAGCGCGTGGCGGGCAGCTGCGACGTGGGCGACCTGCCTTGCGTGGCCTACGCCAGCAGCGGCGCTTCGCTGTTCCTGACGGATCTGGAGCTGACTTTGGGCGGCGGAGAGATCTCCGCGCTCGGCCCTTCTCCGGAGAGCACGCGCTACGCGTTGGCGGGCCGAGTGGGCGGGACGCGACGTCACGGCGCGCTCGAAGGCATCACCAGCGATGGCCCGAATGGACTGCTGGGTGGCGAGGTCACCGGTATCGGCGAGGGCACACCCAAGAGCGTCTACGCGGTGACGGCAGCGACCGCCGCGCAAAGTGGCCGGCTCTACCGTTTCGCCGCGGACGTGACTGAGGTGTTCCGGATCGACGGCGACGCGCCAGCGCTCTCGCGCAACTACTCGGGTGGCGTGGTGGTAGCTGACTCGCGCGGCAGCTCCACGAGCGTGTTTCGTCGCGGCCCGGTTACTTATGAAGCGATGGAGTTGGGCTGGGATTGGGTCTCCGTCTCGGCGCGCAAGGGCGGAGTGGTGCTGCTGAGCGCGAAGGGAGATCTCGCGTTCCGGCCGAGCGCTGGGGGACCGAGTCGAGTCCTCCACGGCGCTCCGGGCGCGCCGGCGCTGTATCAAGTCGCCGCGGGAGACGGGTTCGCGTTGGCCGTGGGCGAGGGCGGACGACTGGTGCGCTGGAATTACGGGGACACCACCGCCACCCTGGCGACGAACAACAATTCGGCGCTGCGATCGGTATGTCGGGTGTCGGACTCCGAGCTCTACGCGGTGGGCGACGACGGGGTCATCTTCAAGACGGACGGCAGCACGCAGACGCCGATGACCAGCAACACCAGAGCGGACCTGCAATTCGTGCGCTGCCTGTCCGCCGATCGCGCGGTCGCGGTGGGCGCGGGCGGCACGGTGCTTCGCTTGGCGGCGGGAAGCTGGAGCGCAGTGCCGTTCCCAGACGCGGCGGTCTTTTTCTCCGAGGTCACAGCGTCGGCGGATGGACGGCTGTTTGTGCTCGCGCAGACGGGACTCTGGGTGGGGACGAACGGCGACTGGGCGCGTGGCGGCGTGCCGCCTTCGCCACGTGGACTCTGGGTGCGTGATGGAAGTGAGCTCTATCTCGCGTCCGGCGCGCAGGTGCTGCGGCTGGACAACGGGACGTGGACGACGATGTTCACCGCGCCGACCGAGCTGCGGGCGTCCGCGGAAGGCGCGCCTGGGAAAATCATCTTCGCAGGGAACGGGGGACTGGTCGTCGACGGCCGGTAATCAGACACATGGCACTCAACCCTCGTTTTCAGATTCGCGCGCCGCTTCGTTGTGAGGGCGTTGGCCGCTTGGAGTCCGCGCAGGATCTCGACTCCGGCGATCGGCTGGCGATCCGTTGGCTTCCGTTGTCCGCGAATGGCGGCGTCGTGCTGCGCACGCTCAAGCCTCTGCCCGCGCACCCCGCGCTTCCGAAGATCCGCGAGACGGGGCTCGTGGGTGACGAGGCGTACCTTGCGCTGCAGTTCCCAGACGGTCGGTTGTTGCCTGCTCTGACCGAACCGCTGTCCATGGGCGTGGCGTGCAAGATGGGAGCGTCGCTCGCGGAAGGGCTGGCCGCGCTGCACGAGGAACGCTTCTTCCATGGCGAGCTCTCCACGGAGTCAATCCTTCTGGTCGCGGATGATCAGGTGATCATCTGGGATCTGCCGCTGGTGTTGGCGAATCGGACGATGGAGCGGCGCAAGGAGCACCACGCCGCGGGACAGCTCTTGCGCTGCGTTCCTTTCTTGTCGCCAGAGCGCGCGAAGGGTGGAGAGCCCTCGGCCGCAGGAGATGTCTATGCGCTCGGGGTCGTGTTGAGCGTGACGTTGGGGCTGCAGCTTCCCGCGGAGAAGAGAGCGCTGACGCTGCTTCATGAGGTTGCGAGTGGAAGCTTCAAGATCACGCCCCCGGTCGAGGAACCCTTGTTGGGCGTGATTGGGTCGATGTTGGCAACGGAGCCATCGGAACGACCGTCCGCGAAGGTGATCGCCGAGCGGTTGCGCGAGCTGGCGGAGCTCAAGATGACGGCGAGCGCTGACGCGGGCGAGAACGCCGCGCCAATGGGAGCTGGGACTTTGACAGGGGCTCGGAGAGTCCCGGCGCGGATCGTGATGAGAAAGGTCACGCTGCCGGAGATGAAGGCGGTGTCCGGGGCTCAGCCTGAGGGGCGCAGAGAGACGGTTCCGGAGATGAGGACGTCAAATCCACAGATGCGCGCTCAGCAGGGGAGGAGGCCCACCGCGCCGGAGATGGCGCAGGCTTCGGATGCGGTTGCACAGGTGTCGTTGGCGGCGGAGAGCTCTACCGCTGCCTCGGCGGTTTCGACGGCGAGCCTGGATTCGAGCGCCGGTTCACAGCGGACAGGGGGCTGGAGCTCGGTGGACTCGGTGACGCGAGGCTCGGGGATGAATGTCACCCGTCCCCGAGGTTCCGACTCTCCCGGGGTGGCGGGCCCTCGGAGTGTTTTGACGCCGCCGCCTCCTCCTTCCTCGGACGACTCCCTGGACGGAGATGAAACGGATTCGCGTCCGCATCGCCGGTGGGGACGTTGGGTTGGCGCGAGTGCTCTAGGCTTGGCCCTGGTTGGGGGCGGTGGGGTGCTGCTTGGTCGCGAGAAGGCCGCCCCCGTACCGGCTCCCGCTCGGGTCGACCTCCCCGTCGTCGAGGAGCCGCCTCCCGCAGCTGCTCCCGCTCCGGCGATTCTTCCCACGCTCCGTGCGGAGCCTGCTCCCGAGACGAAGCGACGCTTGTCGCCGCAGCCTCCTGTGA
>JBQTKE010000269.1:0-3203 GCA_052386435.1 Myxococcaceae bacterium | reverse complement strand
GCAGACCACTTTGTGCCAGAGCGTCCGCGCGCCCACACGCTCCGCGGCCTTCGACACCAGGTAGCCCTTGTCGACCCAAGCGCCGTCCTTCTTCACATCCGTCTGGAAAAAGATCGCCACACCTTCCGGCGGCGTGCGGGTGAGCACCAGCTCCGCCGCGTCGACGAACCAGTGGCTCCACTTCTCGACAGAGAACCCGTCCAGCTCGGAGACGTCGGGCAGCGAGGTAATAAACGAGACGCCCGCAAGCGGCCCTTGTCCGCGCAGCCATGCGATCGCGTCTTCGCAGCGCACTGTTCGGGACGGACGGTTCATGCGGTGCGGGTCATACCACGGAGAGGTGAGGGCTCTGACGACACCGAGACTCCGTGAAACCTTCTCCCCTGTCGCCCGCATCTCGCACTAGCCTCCGCTCTCGCGATGGGATCAACGCTCGTTTACGGTGCCTCCGATAAGCCGCCGCGTTCTCGACGCGTCCGCTTTGTTCGTCCTGTCGAAGTCCGCGCCGGTGAGGGCCAGACGCGACGGATGGTCTCCAGCAACCTCTCCGAGGGTGGAATGTTCCTCCGCACACCGGAGATTCTTCCGCAGGGAACTGCGCTGGAGATCGCGCTGGAGGCTCAGGGAAGGAGTCTGCGCTTCGCCGCCGCGGAGGTCGTCTTCGCCCTGAGGCCCGAGATCGCGGAGAAGCTGGGCTGTCTCCCTGGGGTCGGCGTTCGCTTCACCGACCTCCAGCAGAACTCCAAGGCCCTGGTCGATCACCTGATGTCCGTCTGCCCGCCGGCGCCCAGTGAGTCATCCATTCGGATTCCGCGCCAACAGCTCGAGAGACTCTCCGAAGATCCGTTCGACGTGCCGCTCCCAAAACCGGAGGGCGTACCCAACCACGTACGCCGGCACGCGTTGATCATGCTCGGCGTGATTGCGGTCGGGATGGTCGCGCTGATTGGGATTCAGCAGTACCGAAACCGGGAGGAGCTTGCTGCGTCAGCCAGGCTGCCGCCTCCCGCGAAGAGCGTGCAGCAGGGCGCGGAGGGTCAAATCGCGGCGCCCGCTTCAGGAGCGGTGGCTGCTCAAGGTAAGGAGCCCGCTTCAGCAACCCAAGCCAAGGTGATCGGCGCGCCCTCCGTTCAAACCAAGGAATCCTCTTCTGCTGAGCAGACCCACTCTGCACCGCTCGGCTCTTCATCGGCGCAGACGGAGCCCGGCGCACCGCAAGCAGGAGACGCGGCAGTCCTGCGTCCCACCGACGGCGTGGTGTCAGGCGTCCGCCTCACCGAAGACGGCGATCGCGTGAACATCCACCTGGAGATGCGTGGTCCCGGGGAGCTCAATTGGGTGTCCATGCTCAGGCAGACGCCCCGCTTGGCCATCGACATCAAAGGCACCCCGCCCTCTCGCGCGATCGTGCTGCCTCTGTCCGGACGCGCTTCGCAGGTTCAGATCAGACCCACCCCCGCCGGCTTGCGCCTGCTGCTGACCTTGAAGAAGCCACCCGCGAAGATCCTGCGCGAAGGCACGGACGTCATCCTCGTCTACGGCAAGCGCCCCTGATGCGTTGGCTGCCGTTGCGGGTCGTGCTCAGCGCACCGCATTGGGGGCCGACACGTCCGGCGATCTCGCCTGGGACGCGGCGGGCGCCGCGCTAGGACTGGTGTTGAGCTGGTGTTTGGACGGGCTCTTCTTCGCCCTGCCGTCAAAACTGTATTGATTTGGACCACGGTCCACTGTGATTGCGGCTGATCCTTTGTTAAGCGCGGTCGATCGTCGTATGTACTGTCCGTCTGTTTCCTGGGGGGAGACATGCTTTCGCGACGCTGGCCGCTGGTGGGCTGGACTGGGTTGGGTCCGGTCGCGTCACTGCTTCTATTCTTGGGGATGGGCCTGTTTGCTCTGCTCGAGAGCGCACAATTGCGCATGGCGGATCCCTTTCGCGCGTTCTGGATGTCCGTCGCGGCGCTGAGTCAGATCCTCGGCTTCGCGTACGCGTACCGGAAGTTGCGCGGAGTGGAGGTGACTCGCCGTCAGCGGGCGCTGGAGCTGAAGCGACAGTTGGAGGAGCGGTCCGAACATCTGCTCTCACGCGCCGGCGCGCTGCTGGTGGAATCGCTGGAGGTTGAGGAGCGCATCCCGCGGCTTCTCTCACTCGCGCTGGAAGGCGACCTCGGCGACTTCGCGGTGGCCGTGCTTTTGGACGAACGTGAAGAGGTCGACCGCGTCGCATCCGTGGCGCGACCCGCCGGCTCCGCCGCGCAGTCACAATGGTGGGAAGCGGTCATGGATCGTCGTCACACTCAGGCGATCCCCGCGGGCGTCGGCGAAGCGCTGCGCACGCGCGACCCGATCACCGAAGAGAATCTGGCGACGTTCCTGCAGCCTGACTTCGAACGTCTCCCAGAGCTGAGGTCGGCCTGGGAGCGCGGCGGGCTCAGCCGGTTCCTTTCGGTGCCGTTGCGTTCACGGGAGCAGGCGCTGGGAACGCTCGCCTTCTACGCGGCGCCGCAGCGCGGTCCGTTTACTCCCGCCGATGTGACGCTGGCGCAGAAGCTGGCCGACGAAGTGGCGATGGCGATCGACAACGCGCGGCTCTACCGGCGCGCCCAGCGTGAGACCTTGCTGCGGGAAGAGCTGCTCGCGCTCGTATCGCACGATCTCAAGAACCCGATTGGAGCGATCCTCGCCAGCGCGCACGTGGCGTCGATGCAGCTGCGCGCCCTCCCCTCCGCCCCGGAGCGGCTGATCACGAATCTCGAACGCATTGACGCCTCCGCTCGCGCGACGTTGAGACTGATCAGCGACCTCAACGACTACGCAAACATCCAGGCGGGTGGCCTCAGCGTGTCGCCGGCGGTGCACCGCGCGGTGGACGTGGTGGAGCAAGCGCGCACGCTGCTGGAGCCGCTCGCTTTCGATCGCGGCATCTCCCTGCAAGCCGCCGCCCTCTCGGACGAGCTGTGGATCTGCTGCGACCGTGATCGGGTGCTGCAGGTCTTCTCCAACGTGGTCGGCAACGCGCTCAAGTTCTCTCCACCGGGCGCGACGGTCACGGTCTCCGCGGAGAAACAAGATCGCCACCTCTGCTTCTCGGTAGCGGATGAAGGACCCGGCATCTCCGAGGAAGAGCTGCCGAAGATCTTCGAACGCTATTGGAAAGCGGACCGCGGTGATCGCCGCGGCCTAGGACTGGGCCTCTTCATTACCCA
>JBQTKE010000268.1:0-5493 GCA_052386435.1 Myxococcaceae bacterium | reverse complement strand
GATCCCTGCCCCCCAGCGCGGGCGCCAGGTCAAAGCGGTAGCCGTCGACGTGAAACTCCTCCACCCAGTAGCGCAGCGAATCGATGATCAGCTGCTTCATCTGGGGCGCATTGCAGCGCATGGTGTTGCCGACGCCGGTGTAGTCGCAGTACTCGCGAGACATGTCCGGCGGCAGCGCATAGTAGCTCGCGTTGTCCAGGCCTCGGAATGAGTAGAGGCTGGCGACATCTTGCGGGTCCAAATTGGACGGCCGAAGACCGAACTGCTCGTAGATTTTTTCGCGCCACAGCCCACCTTCGCCGCTGTGGTTGTAGACGACATCGAGAATGACCTCGATGCCCCGCTTGTGCAGCTCTTCCACCATCCACTTGAACTCGTCGATCGTCTCTTGCTGACGACGGCGCGTCGCGTACGAGAGCTCTGGCGCGAAGAACCCAAGCGTGTTGTAGCCCCAGTAACCGCCGTCCAGCGGTTTCTCGAAAGGCGGCAGCAGCTCCACCGCGGTGATGCCCAGCTCCTTGAAGTAATCCGCTTTCTCGCCCATGCCGCGGTAGGTGCCGAAATGCTCGGCGCCTGAAGCGGTGTTGGCGGTGAAGCCTTTGGCGTGGACCTCGTAGATGATCAAGTCGTTCCAGCGGTGGCCTTCGAAGGTCTCGTCCTTGCGCTTTCGCCAGTAATCCTTTTCCGCGTCGCCCCACTCGTAGTCGCTGCGTACGACCATGCACTTCATGGACGCGTCGTAGGTCACGTCGAGCCGGAAGCTCCCCGTGCCCAAGTTTCCCTTCGCCCAGCTGTGATCTCGGTGGAACGCCTTGCAGTACGGGTCGAAGAGCAGCTTGTTCGGGTTGAAGCGGTTGCCCGCGAAGTCCACGTCCGCGACGAAGCCCGCCGCCGAACCCGGGTACCACGCCGGATCGAAAGTCCAGTTCGGTCCCCACGCGATGTAGCCGAAGTGCTGACCCAGCCCCACGCCCTCCACGAAGACATTCCAGACATCGCCCACCCGGCTCATCTCCAACGTGCGCGTGGGCGAGTCGGACTCCGGGTCATCAAACAGCAGCAGCTGCACCTTCTCCGCGCGCTGCGAATAGACAGCGAAGTTGGTGCCCCACGCGTTCCCGCCGCCGTCCTGAATCAGCGAAGGCCCCATGAATTGCATCGCCTTGATGCCGTCCTCGGTGATGGGAACTTTGTCTTTAAGACTGGCGACGCGGTTGTAGAGCGCCGGCGTGACCGCGGTCACCATGCCCGCGGGCGGGACCGGCGAGGTTCGGTACAAGCGCGGCTTGTCTTCGGACGCGCAACCAACCACTGCAACCAGCAGGATCAGCGAGAGTACGCGTCGGGCGGAGAGTTCATGCATGGGTGACCTGCCTACTGAAGACGAAGAAGGACAGCGCCTCGGGCCGGGACGTCGACGCTGACGGTGGAGTTGGAGAAGGTGTAGACGCGCTGACCGAGCGCGTCCTCGAGCACACCCGCGACCCACGTCATCGAAGGCGGAAAGGTCACGGAGACGTTGGACCATGTCTGATCGGTGAGGTTGAGCACGACGACCGCGGACTGCCGCGGATCCGAGTCGGGACGAGAGTACGCGTAGAGATTGCCCTGCCCTTCGCCCCAGGGCTCCGCGTTGCACCAGAAGTCCACGAGTGGGCCTCGACGCAGACCTCGGAGCTGGGTGCGCGTGGCGAGCAGCCGCTTCATCTTGTTGAAGAGCGCCTGCTGCGGAGGCAACAGCGTGCTCGCGAAGAAGTGACGGTTGTCCGGATCGCTTCCGCCCGTCTCGCCATACTCGTCGCCGTAATAGATGAGCGGCACACCAGGGATGGTCATCAGGTTCACCATCGCCATGTGGAGTCGATCATACGGAAGCTGGCCCGCCGTGGGTCCGGGGAGGTTGTTCCACTTGCTCCCTTGCCGATCCCAATTCGCCGAGTCCGCCTTGGTGATGAAACGCGCCACGTCGTGGTTGCCCACGAAGTTCACCATCGGCGCGGTGCCAAAGTCCGCCAGCAGACCTTGGGTCTTGGCCTGCGCCTGCTTCAGTCCCTGCCTGTCTCGCCCGAAGACGTTCTCCGGGACGCTCATAAAGAGCGGAAAGTTGAGCTGCGAGTCCAACCGATCTGGACCCATGTAGCGTTTGATCAACCCGGTATCGCTGGTGAACGTCTCGCCGAAACGGAAGTAGTGCGTACGCGCGCGTTCAAAGCGCGTCTTCACCGCGCCTGAGAGCGAGGAGAACGCGCTCTCTTCAATGTGCTTCACCGCGTCCAAGCGCAGACCGTCGAGATCGAACTCCTCCATCCACCAGAGCGTGTCCGCGATGAACTGGGTGGCGGCTTCGGGGTTTGACCAATTCACGTCCGGCAAGTACGGCGCGAAGAGACAGGTCAGCGGCTGATTGTCGTAGCTACAGGCGCCCTGCGGCTGACAGACGCAATCCGTGCGGAACCATTTTTTCTTCGCGGGATCCTTGAAGTACTCGTGCTGCTCGTGAACGTGGTTGAGGACCGCGTCCATGATGATGCGGATGCCGCGACGGTGGGCTTCGCGCACGACCCGCTTGAGCGCTTCGTTTCCGCCATAGCGCGGATCCACTTCGGGCGGCTTCACCGGCCTGTAGCCGTGGTACCCGGTGACCGTGTGGCTGTCGTCGCTGGGGTACTGCCCCAGCGGCTGCGTGTACCAGGGGCTCAGCCAGATCGCTTTGACGTTGAGCTGATCGAAGTAGCCCTCGCGAATCGCCTGCTCCACACCGTTGAGATCGCCGCCCATGAAGCGTGCACCGGGTTCAACGCCCTTCCCGTCCTCGCGGTTGTTCGACTTGTCGCCGTCGCGGAAACGGTCCGTCATCAGCATGTAGAGCGGGCTGTCGAAGTACGTGAAGTCGGTCTCTTCGATCCAGAACGGGAAGCGCACCCACTCGCTCGCCTCGCCGGTGCCAGCGATCGCTCGGACCCGCGCGGTGTATTTCGCGTCTTTAAGCTGGGTCAGTCGCAAGGACGCCGAAGTGCCATCTGCAGAGAGGACCAGCTCTTCGGAAGTCAGTGCGCGCGTGTTCTCTCCATCGCTCAACGTTCCCTGCAGCTTGAGCCGCGCACCGGTGAGAGCGAGCGTCAAAGACAGTGAGCCCTGGCCCGCTGCGGTCCGACTCTTCACCAGCGTGGTCGCGCGTTCGGTGACCGTGGGCTGATTCGGCGGAGGTGAGCTAAGCGCGAAGGGTGGCTCCTCAATCCAGAACGAGATGAGCAACCACTCACCCACGTTGTTTCCGGAGACCGCCCGCACCTTGAGGACGTAGCCCGCATCTTCCAGATTGTTTAGCCGCACCGACGCGCCATCCTCGGTGATCGTGAACTGCGGGGCTGAGACCGCACGCTCGGGGAGATTCCCCGCGGCCAGCATCACCTCGAGAGTAGGGTTTCCGGCCGCGCCCTCTTCGCTGTGACCAACGAGATCGACGGAGAACGTCCCCGCCCCAGGCGCGGTGCGTGTGCTCGTTTGCGAGCCCGGCTTCACCGTGGCGTATGGCAACCGGCACTGCGTGACTTCCAATACAGAGAACTTGCGCCCGTCGAACTCACGAGTCTGGGTCACGTTTGGATCGAGGTTCTCAAGACCGTTCTCGAGAAACGCGTAGGCCCAAGCTCCCGGAGGCGCGCGCAGAGTGATCTCAAACGTGCCGTCACTGTCCGCATCGCTCATCACGTACGCTAGGCGATCGAACTCGTTCCATTCGCCAATCACGCCGACTCGCGTGGCCGCCGCGCGGGGTCGATAGCGCAGCGTGGTGAGACAGCCTTCGTCCAGCACGCCTGCGTCGAACGGCGTGCTCTGCGGCGAAGGACAGGCGCTGAGCAACGCGAGCAACGCAGTTCCCAGCGCCGCTCTCGTACAGGCGATGCGCGCTGAGGAAGCCGGAACGTTCATGAAGATCTCCATGACGGCGAAGTGGAACAGCGTCGCGCGCTGGGGCGCGAAAACTATCGGAGACTTCGAGCCAAACTCAACGTCGCGATCTCGGCAGCGACTCCCGCAGAATGCTTCCCATCGTCTCTGTTTTTGAAGGAAGGAATTGATCTCGTCGCTTGTCGGTTTCGCGCGACAGCTTTCAGAGACGCATGACACAACGCATCACGTGCACTTCTCACCAAAGGGACAGCAACAACGTGGGGACGCTCGTTCCGGAGAATTAACGGGTAAGGTGCGCGCCCTTTATCGTGGGCTGCAGCAATTAAGCCCGAGGATCTCAGTCCGTGTCTGAAGTCAGCCTCACTGGAATCAAGAAGTCGTTCGGGGCGAACGCCATTCTCAAAGGCGTCGAGCTCCAAGTGCGCGACGGCGAGTTCCTGGTGATGGTGGGGCCGTCGGGCTGTGGCAAGACCACGCTGCTGCGACTCCTCGCAGGGCTGGAGCAAGCCGATGAGGGAGAGATCCGCATCGGGGACCGCCGTGTGAACGATCTCCCCCCGCGCGATCGCGACGTCGCCATGGTGTTCCAGAGCTACGCGCTCTACCCGCACATGACCGTGCGCGAGAACCTGGCGTTTGGGTTGACTTTAAGGAAGCTGCCAGCCGTTGAGATTGAAGCGCGGGTCAAGGAGGCGGCGACGCTGCTCGAGCTGACGCCTCTCTTGGATCGCCGTCCTAAGGCGCTCTCGGGCGGGCAACGGCAGCGCGTGGCCATGGGGCGCGCGATCGTTCGTCAGCCGAAGATCTTCCTCTTCGATGAACCGCTCTCGAACTTGGACACCGCGTTGCGCGTGCAGATGCGCGGCGAGCTGGCCCGGCTTCACCGTCGACTGAAGACGACGATGATCTACGTCACCCATGATCAGGTCGAGGCGATGACCCTCGCGGATCGCGTGGCGGTTTTTGAGAAGGGCGTCCTCTATCAAGTGGGCGCACCGTTGGAGCTCTACAACCGGCCGGTGAACAGGTTCGTCGCGGGTTTCTTGGGCTCGCCGTCAATGAACTTCCTCCCTGCGACTCGGCAAGGTGATCAGCTCAGCGGCAAAGGCTTCAACCTCTCCTGTCGTCTCGCTGCCGGAAGCGGCCCTATTCCCACCGACGTCCTGGTCGGTTTGCGGCCACAGGATCTCCGCATCACGCCGAAGGGCCCGCTCAAGGGTCAGGTCGAAGCGGTGGAGCGGCTGGGCTTTGACGGCTATGCGTTCGTGGCTACCGAGTCAGGACAAGTCGCCGCACGTTTCGACAAGGGTGTCGAGGTCTCAGTCGGCGACAACGTGCAGATCTCGCTCTCGGGCGACGTGCTTCACCTCTTCACCGCGAATGGCGAACGCGCGCTTCGGCATCCTGAGCAGCAGCTCACCAAGCTCCCGCTGGAGGCAGTCTCGTGAGGCGCGGCGTCCTGGTCTGTGAGGGCGTCTCGTGAAGCGCGGTCTGTTCCTCTCCGCGCTCCTCGCCTCGTCGCTCTGCTTCGCCGCTCCACCGCTGAAGCTGTGGCACTCGTACCGAGGCGGCGAAGAG
>JBQTKE010000267.1:0-2327 GCA_052386435.1 Myxococcaceae bacterium | reverse complement strand
GCCAATACAATCGAAGGCCTTATTGAAGATCGCGTTATCCGCCGAGGTGCAGCTGCTGACGGTCGCTTCGCACTTTGCCGTGTCGAACTTCGGCGTTCCCCCGTCTGAAAGCTTGCAGGCCTTGCTGTCCAACGACGACGCGCGCGAACAGATATTGCCGCCACACGCAGCGATCAACGAAGAGACGGCAACAAACGACGCGATCAGCACAATTCGATTTTTCAAACGAGGCATCCTTTGCATAGGTGCTGCGGGTTGAACTGCGTTGTCAGCGAACGGCACCAGGCTGTTAGGGTCCACTCACCGTCCATGTCTAGCAAAGGCTGGATTTTGTCATTCAAATCTGGAACCCCCATCCACGGAGACCTCGTTCGCGCAGCTGAATGCGCGCCAAGCTACTGACCGTCCGAATCAAAGCGTCGGGGTGTGCCGAGCGCGCCACCAGCTTTGAAGTCTCTGCAGCTCCCGCTGGTTCTGCGCCGAGCCCATGCCCGCGAGGATCTTCTTCCGCTCGCGTTCGCTCAAGGCCCAGCTCAAGGGCGCATCTTCTTCCAGCTCAAACACGAACATTTCGAAGCGACGCGGCACGTCCGCGGGATTGAGGGTCTCGGAGACCGCGTCAATGTACTCGTCGTTCCGATACGCCATTGACGCTTCGCGCGCCGACAACAAGCCAGTGATGGGCGTGAGCAGCGGAGAGAGCCGCGCGCCCCAGTAGCTGCTCCTGTCCGGCTTCGTCACATCCTGGCGCTGTGCACCCAACCGCTCGTCGCGGATCTGAACCAACGCGATGCCTGGCACGTCGCGCAACCGAGAGGCGTGTCGCAACAGCCAAAGCGCCCCCAGGTTCACGCCGTAGTTGTCGTAATAGCCGGCATCCACCGCGCGCCGAGGCGGAAGCGTGGGCAGCTGCGCCGCGGTAGTGACCCAAGGGAACGTCGCGTTGAGCCGAACCGCGGTGCTCAGGTGAAGCGCTTCGCTGCCTGGCACGACTTGGAAGAGCTGCACACCTGAATACGAGAGCACCTCACCCGGGGTCAGCGACGAGGTCGCCAACCGATACAGGTCGAGGTTGCTGATCAACAGGCGTCTTCCGTCCTCGAGCATCATTGGAGCCAGCGCCAACGAAGGGAGTCGTGCCTTCCCCTCGTGGACGCGCAGGTCAGCGAAAGACTTCCCTAGGACACCCGTCGCCTCTTCCCATCCCAGCTCGAGGGCACGGCTGCGATCCCCCGCGACCAGCAACAGCTCGCGCGCCAAGGGAGTGAGCGAATCACGCGAGACCGCGGCAGGGAGGCGCGAATCGACCGGCAGCTTCGCGGTCTCGGGTCCTACGTCGAGCGAAGCCACGAACGCGCTCGCTCCCAACATGCCTCCAGATGCGCCAGTCACCAAACGCACGTGATCCGCGAAGTCGCTCAATCCTGCCGGCGCACCTTGCAGCGTCTCCAACACCTGAGCGGTCCACGTCGCCGCGCGAACTCCTCCGCCGCTGGTCACGACCACGATCAGGGGCCCGGAATGCGTCGTGCTCACGTTACGCTCGAGCCACGCTTCGAGCACTGCGTTGTCGTCGAGCAGCGCAGCGGCCGCCCTCTCTGGAGCTTCCGCGCGCCGAGGTGCGGTCAACGCAAAAGGCCCTGCCGGAAGGTGCGGGACCTTCGAGTCCGACAATGTGGGCACGATGAAAAAGAACAACAGCACGGTGGCCAGAGTCAGCAACGATCGCCAAGGTCCGAAGAAGAACGCGAAGAATCCCCAGATCATGTTCCCCGCGGCGATCAGCAACGCGACCACCAGAATCGCCGGAACCCAGAACCAGAACAGATTGGTCAACGCGTACGCGCAGGCGACCAACAACACCAACACGGACTGAATCGCGTGGAGCGGCGCCAAAAGCTCGCGGTTCATCGTCTGCCGCGTTCCCGCCCAAAGTCGGTGAAGCGCCTGAGACAGCGGATCCAGAACGCGCAGCACACTCTCCCGCAGCGCGGGGTACTTCTCATGCGCACGCCAGAGCGAAGCCACCACTCCGAAGGTGAGCACCTCCGCCAAAAGCACCGGCGCGCCGCCGTGCGGAAGCGGGCTGTCACCTCTCAGCCCCGCCAACACGCGTCCGAGAGAGGTGAGCAGGAGCAGACCACAGGGTCCGGTGAGGTACCAGAACAGCGACTTCCGAGTCGGCGGAGAGCCGGAGAGTTTCATCCAGTCGTCGCCCAGATCGAGCAGGTACCCCATGGTCGAGAGCTCAGCGAAGAGCAGCATCAGGCACGCGCCCGCGGCGAGCTGCGTCCCCAGCCTGTCGTGCCAGATCAAGCTGGGAAGCC
>JBQTKE010000266.1:0-2672 GCA_052386435.1 Myxococcaceae bacterium | reverse complement strand
CGCGGGTTTCGTGGGAAATACCCGACTGATCGACAACTTGGCGCTGGGCGGGTAGAGAGGCCGCCGCCATGGCGGCAGCCAAGCAGAAGCCTTCAACAGACGGTATCCAGGTCATCACCGAGCATCGGCGCGCTCGCTTCGACTACACCGTGGAAGAGACGGTCGAAGCGGGACTGGAGCTGCGCGGCAGCGAGGTGAAGAGCCTCCGCGATGGAACCGCAAATTTGAATGATTCTTATGGGCTCCCAAAAGGGACTGAGCTGTATCTGATGAACGCCCATATTGGCGCGTACAACCCGGCCAGCATTTTCACCCACGAGCCCATTCGCAGCCGCCGGGTCCTGATGCACCGGGAAGAGATCGATCGCTGGGCAACCAAGGTCAAGGAACGCGGCTATTCAATCATTCCGTTGATGCTCTACTTCAAAAACGGAAGAGCGAAAGTGAAGCTGGCCCTGTGTCGCGGTAAGACGCATGAAGATCGCCGCCAGGACATTAAAGAGCGCGAAACCAAGCGCGAGATAGACCGGGCCATTCGCCGGCGCTGAGAGGTCTCAAGAGAAGGCATGGACAACCGAGGCCCAGAAAAGAAAGAGCGCCTGCTGGCGGCATTGGACAAGGGGATGGTGATGGTTCACCTCGACGCCCGGCGTCCTGGCGTCATGGTTCCCACCGCGTTCCGTGGTGAAGCGCACCTGCGTTTGAACCTCTCCTATCGTTTCGATCCTCCGGACCTCGCGGTGGGTGAATGGGGTGTGCGCGCGACCTTGAGCTTCTCGGGAGATCGCTTTGCTGTCGCCATCCCGTGGTCCGCGCTCTTCGCGATCACCAGCTTCGTCACCGAAGAGTTCTGGATGTACCCGGACGATCTTCCAGAAGAGCTGATCCAGAATGCCATGCTCACCGACAAGGTGCCGCTGCCGGTCAAGGCCGCCGATGACGCACCGCCTGCCCCCAAGGCGCAGAAGGTGATGCTGGAGGTGGTCACCGCACCCGCGCCCGAGGTGGCTTCGGCCTCCCAAGAGAGCGAGCCGCCGGATGGCCCTCCTAAGCCTCCCTCGCGAGGTCATCTTCGACTGGTGAAGTGACGGAGCATCCAACAGTCAGGACGTGGTCTGGTGTCGCCTGGCTGGCGTCTTCGCGCAAACGCTAGGCTGCTCCGCACGATGGTCCTCGACAAGCTGCTGCTCGGACTTGCTGGGGTCTCCGTGATCGCCGGCGTTCTTCTGGGACGGCGGCATCATCTGGGGACGTTGATGGGGCTTGCGGTCGGTTACGGCGCGGCCGCGCTCCTCATGCCTCGCTGGGGCGTTTCGCTCCTCGGACGTTTTGACGTAGACCGCTTGTCCGGCATGTTGCTGGGAACCGGTGCTCTTCTCGCATTGGGTGGATTGGGCGGGTGGGGACTTGGTCGCGAACTCTCTGCGCGGTTTCCTCGGTTGGCAAAACCCATGCCCGCGTTCGACGCGACGGTCGGCGCGGCGAGTTGGCTCGGGTGTGCCGCAATCGCCAGCCTCGCACTGCTGGGAATGCTCTCGCTCGACGAGCCAGCGGCGCACGTTCTTTCAAAGAAGCTGGGCGGGCTCCTCCGGGATTCCCCAACCTACGCTTTGATTGTTCTGCACGATTGGGTACCGGAGCGCGAAGCGTCGTCGTCGGTCGCGGAAGAGCTCGCGCGCACTCCCACCAAGCAGAAAGTGAAGATCGACTACGAAGCCATGCAGCGAGACCCGCGGCTGCGTGCCGCCATGGCGGATCCGGTGATTCGCCGGGCAATGGAAACAGGATCCTTCTACGAAGTCGAGGAGCGAAACCGTCTGCTGCGGCCTCTGGCGCCCCAGCCTGCGGCGGGTCCGGGTCAGTCAAAAACACAGAAGAAGGCGCCGCGCCGGCCGAACGAGATCACTGAGGACATGGTCCCGGAGGGGTTCACGCTCGAGGATTTCAAGGGCGAGTAAAGGCGCCGCGCTATCGAGTCAGACTGACCTTCAGCTTCTCTTCTTTGGCGCCGGTGAACTTGCCAGTCCATGGACGGTAGCCGCGGAGAATCAATCGAATGGGGATGTCCCTCGGCGGCCAGATGTTTTCCGTGAAGAAGGGCGTCGTTCCAATCGACTTCCCGTCGATCAGGATGGAGGCACCCCAAGGCTCGCTGACGATGCGCATCATCACCAAAACGCCAGCGGGCCGCGAACGCCTTGCTTCAAGCATGGGCCAGACCCACTGGTACGCGACGAAGCCTAACGCCCCGAAAGCGGCAAGGACCGTGAGCCGTTTGAGCCAAGCACCCGTGCGGCCGGACCAGAGTGATCGCTTCTCTTCTGGCAGCACCGACTGACCTTGCAGGTGTGCCCGCGGATCGCCAGCCAACTCAAGCGGAGCATTCTCCTTTTCGAACGCCGCCCGCGCGTCACAAGCACTGCAGCGTGAGTCCGCTGAGGAAAGGGCAGCCCCACACACGAGGCAAGACGGCGTTGCCTGGCCAACTCCTTCACCGGAGGACGGCTGATACAGCTCTCCGCTGATGTCGAGCTGAGCGCCCGTCGGCTTCCAATCACGTTGCAGCTCCAGTTCGGTGTTGAGCGGAAGAGGCTGCGCTCCGGATTGGCTGCGCAGTGAAAAGGTCGGCAGCACTGAATCCGCGTTCGCGTCCAATTGGTCCGCCGCGGGAG
>JBQTKE010000265.1:0-4489 GCA_052386435.1 Myxococcaceae bacterium | reverse complement strand
GTGGGCAAGGACGGCAGGGTGCAGATTCGTCAACCCAACTGGGTGGTGGACGGCTTCGACATCGACGTGAAGGGCCAAGGCCAATACGGCGTGGAGTTCTCCGGTAACGTCAGCGGATCGGTGCTGGCGAACTCCGACGTGCACGACGGAACGTTCGGCGCGGGCGTGACGACGTACGGCAACGCCACCGGCGCGACGATCGAGAACAACCACATTCATCACTTCTCGCGCGGCAATCTGGATTCCCACGGCATCGTGGTTCAGACGACGACCCGCGACTTGACTATTCGTAACAACGACATTCACGACAACTCGGGCGATTCGGTGCAGTGCCTTGGGCCTGAAGGTTTCAACGACACCGCGCCCGCGGACGGCGTGCTCATTGAGAACAACCACCTCTTCTCCAACCGCGAGAACGGCATTGACGTGAAGACCTGCCGACGCGTGACCATTCGCAACAACCGCATTCACGGCTTCGCGCCGACGACCACGGCGAAGGGAGACGCGGTCGTGGTGCACTACTCCGCGGCGGACGTGACCATTGAAGGCAATGAGATCTTCGACGCATCCAAAGGCGTCGCTGTGGGCGGCAACCACGTAGGTCCGGTTCCGAAGAACGTCGTCATTGCGCGCAACCGCATCCATGGCATCAAAACCAAGGGCGGCGGCGAAGGCACGGGCATTCGCATTGAGAACTCGGAGGGCGCGCGCGTGCTCAACAACACTCTGGACGACATCGCCGGCACCGCGCTGATCCTGGGACACGGGACCGGTGGCGCCACCAGCAACGGCTTGGTCGTGAACAACGTCTTCATGGGCGCCACGCTGGTGAACCTGGGCAGCTTCTCGCCGGGCCTGAAGATGAACAGCAACCTCTACGCGAGGGCGAGCGGCAAGTTCACGGCGATGCAGGCGGCATTGGATTTTGAGGGTTGGAAGGCGCGCGGCCTGGACACTGCTTCGACGCTGGGCGATCTGGAGGTTGAAGCGGTGGATCAGGGCAGTGACGTGGGGCTGCCGTTCTGTGGCAAGGCGCCAGACTTGGGCGCGTTCGAAAGCGGCTGCTGAAGGAAAAAGACCCGGTGCGCTCTTTTGGGCGAACCGGGCCTTTCGACTCTTGAGGCGGCACCCGGATTCGAACCGGGGAATGAAGGTTTTGCAGACCTTTGCCTTACCACTTGGCTATGCCGCCAACGGAGCGTTGCTTATACGCGGCGGAAATCAGACCGGTCAAGAAACGGCGTCAGCGTGAATCGCGCTTTCGGCGGGCGGCCCACGTCACCGCGGCGAGCAGCGCAAGGACTGACGCTCCACCCAGTGGACCCTGACAACCGCAGCCACGCGGGGCGACGTCGCCGGTAGGTCCTCCGGGAACTCCATCTGTGACGTAAGGCGCGCCCGCATCTGTACCAGGAGAGCTGCCCCCATCGGCGCCAATGCCCGTGCAACTGGGTGAGTCCACCGTGGTGAAGGTCACGTTCGACAGGTTGGCGGCGACGCTGGCGGAGTTGGCGAGGCTGAAGAAGAGCTCGCCATTGCATGGCACGTCCAACGTGGTGGTGAGCGTGATGTTACCCGTGAGCGACGTCACGTTGGACGAGGCTTGGGCGTCATTCGTGAGGTTGCCACCGTTGCGCGTGAAGGTGATGGGCGAGCCAACCCGCGTCAGGACTCGGACCGCCGCAACCGCTGAGCCGGGAAGCTCGGGAGGCTGCGAATACGCCTTCACCGTGAGGGTTCGAGCGCCTCTCGGAAGCGTGAGGTGCATCTGGTACGGACCGGGCACCACCTGATTCGCCGCCAGCGCCGCTTTTCCAGTTCCACCAATCCCAACGAATGGCCGCGCCGCACTGGAACCGGTCACGTCCACGACCTTGCTGCAGCCGGTGACACCGCGCCCCGCGAAGAAGTCGCGGACCTTCTGCGCGGCGTTGCTAACGTTGGGGAAGGCGATGGCCGCGGTGATCGCGATGATCTCGGCCGCTTGCGCGTAGTCGGTGGCCGGCGTCATTGAGACGAGCGCGGCATAGACCACGGCATCAAATGTCCGCCCGTTGTCGGTGCCCTGGAACTCAGCGTGCTGGCGCGCGATCCAGAGCGCGGCGGAGAAGTGCTGGCTGTCTTGGTGGACCTCGCCCCAAAGCACAGTGGGGCAAGAGGTGTCGTTGATCATCGACCGCAGCGTGCCTTCGCCACTTCCGGTGCGAGGGCCCACGTAGTCGCCCACGCGGGGATCGCCGCCGTAAGCCGCGGAGAGGTAGTCGGCGAGCCCCTCATGCAAAGCGCCGCCTTCGTTGTTGCCTGAACGCGAGTCGAGCGTGAATGAGTCGAACGCCGCGGTGGCGTGGATGACCCCGTGCCCCATCTCGTGCCAGATGACGGTGGAGTCGTAACCGAAGTCCGCGCGCGCGCCCTGGAAGAGGACCACGGTGTCGACATCCAAGTGGTACTCGGGGACGGGCATCTGCCCGAAGCTCTCCTTCGCCACGAAGACCGCGTTGTTTTCATGCACCAACGTGTCGGCGCGCGCGTTGAGATTGGTCACCGAGATGGACGCGATCGCTTCATCGACGTTGGGCAGGGTGACGTTCGTCCAGACCGCCGGCTTCCTTCCCAACATGGTGTCACGCATCCGGAAGGGGGCGAAGCCAGCGTCAACGGGAAGACCCGCGTCGACCGCGGCGTAGGAGAGAGCGCGCGCGAAATCGTAGATCTTGTTCACCTGGTAGAACGCCTGAACCTCGACGAACGGATCCGAATTGGCGGGATCCTGAATGTCGACGATCGCGACTCCGTTCGTCGTGGACTTTGGCGTCGCGGGATCGCGTGGGGTGTATACGAACGAGCCGGCGTCGTTGCTCGCGCGCCGCACGCGTTGGCAGATCGCGACGTTGTAGGGGACGTTGAAGCCCGACACCATGAACGTCCCGGTGGCGCGCCTGGAGCCGGCGTCGGGAACGCAGTCCGCGGTGGGGCAGCAGTTGTACGCGGAGAGCTGGTCTCCTTCGAGGAACCCGCCGTCGCGCTCTTCCGCGGGTAGCAAGTGCTCAAGCGTTACATCCGTCGTCGGCGCCTTGCCGACGCCCGCGTCCAATCCTCCAGGGGTGCGCAGGTAGACCTTGGCGTCATTCTCCGCTCGGAAGATTCGGTTCTCCGACCAGAGAATTTCTCCCGTGGTTGCGTCGACCGCGACGTACCAGTTGTGCACCGGGCTCGCCGACGGCACATGCGCGAGGAAACCAGCGTGCACCTCGTTGCCGACTTGAAAGAGCATTTGCTTGGAGCGCGCTGTATTGGGAAGCGCGAGCGGCGTGCGCTGCGCGGCGAGCTCCTGGGCGCGCTCGGCGGTGATCTTCCACTGCAGCACCGCGCGGTCGTAGGACACGACGCTGGACGTGAGGAGATAGACGCGCTTCTTCGCGTCGAGGCTCACGATGATTTTGCCGTTGTGCACCGGCAAGCCATCCACCCACTGCGGGAAGTGGACCGTTCCTCCGAAACGCGTGGAGAAGGTGGTGGCGGCGCCGAGGGCGGATGTGACCGGAAGCTTGAGCTCAACGCGTCGCGCCTCAACGTACGCGCGCGCCGCGGCGATGGGCTCGCCGGCCAGAGGCGAAGACACCCCACCGGGAGGGGCGCTTGCCGGGCCGCCGGGAGAGGGGGCTGCCACCCTGGGCGGCGCTGCGACGGAAGTCGTGAGAATCAGCGAGGAGATCAGCGCGACAACGGACATGGTGGGAGAGTAACGAAAACTTTTCACTCTCCAAAGCGCGGCACCCTGCGTTCGGCCTGCACACATGGCGCACCGCCCTTAATGACCATCATTTTCTCCGGAACAAACGGCCGACGGCGCGGGGTTAGCGTTTCGGGGGATACGCCTTGGAACCGTCAATCACTCCAAACGATCTGTTCCTGAGATTGGGCGACGACGAGTTGCTGGTCGTCGATTGCCGTGAGGAAGACGAATGGAACACCTTCGGGCTGCACATCCCGGGGGCGCTTCGCATGAACGTCCAAGAGATCTCCGAGAGCATTCAAGTCCTGCCCGACGATGAGCTGATCGTCCTCTGCGGCTCTGCCGACGGCTCGGAGGCACGCCGCGCGTACCGCTTGCTCAGCGTCGCGGGGCGAGAGGTGGTCTGTCTTCTGGGTGGGCTCACCGCGTGGGTGACCGGCGGCTTCCCCACGGAGCGTCACCGCCGACGCGTCAACGACGAAGGGCTTCAAGCGTTCGCCGAAGGGCCCTGAGGCGACTGTGGTCGGTCAAGGGTTGTAGGACGTCTCCTGAGCGCCATGACGCGTGGCTCGCCAGAGCCGCGCCCAGCGGGTCCTTGTCGTTCTTTGACGGGCTGCGCTATACGCGGCGCTCTCTCGTCACAGGAGCGCAAACGCAGATGGCGAAGCTTCGATCGGTCATCATTGGCGCCACGGGTTTGGCCGGGCAGCAGTTCATCTCTGCCCTGGCCAACCATCCCACCATCGAAGTCAC
>JBQTKE010000264.1:0-3594 GCA_052386435.1 Myxococcaceae bacterium | reverse complement strand
GATCGCGACCGCCTTCTCCACGCGTTGCTGCCGTTCGCGGGTGTTGTTGGTCTGAACCGAGAGCTCCTTCTCCGCCTGTTTGCTGATGGCCTGGACCTTGAGCGCAATGCGTCGGGCAAGCCAGACGTACGCGCCTAGCAGCACAATCACGCCCGGAACGACGGAGGCGAGCAGGGGATAACCAAGGAGCTTGATTAGCAGACCGACCAACAGGCCTGCGGCAACGGAGAGAAGGAGGTTGTACATTCGCGCCTCTCATACCCGTTGGATGCGCGGATGAGCAAACGAAGGGTGACGGAGCGACGCAGAACCGGTATAAGCGCCTCCCGTTGTTTCGGCCCCCTGTCGAAATTGGTAGACGAGACGGACTCAAAATCCGTTGCCCCTTAAAGGCGTCCCGGTTCGAGTCCGGGGAGGGCCACTCGTTGTGAACGTACTCCTTGTTGAAGACGATCCGGGTGTTCGGGAAGGACTCGCCGAAGTGGCGACCGAGTTCGGGACCGTCCGGGAAGCGTCCAGAGTTTCGGAAGCCTTCTCCTGTCTGGGCGACGAGACGTTTTCCCTGGTCCTGACTGATCTGTGCATCGACGGTGACATCGTCGCGGGGCGGCGCGTTGCGGCGTTCGCACGTGAACGGGGAGCCCGGGTGGTGCTCATGAGCGCGTCTCCGAAAGCCGACATCCTGGAAGCGCTGGCGGGATGGACCCCGGACGCAGTGCTCGAAAAGCCGTTCCAGCTCGAAGAGATCATCAGACTCTTCGAACAGGAGAAGGCGCGGGGCGGGTGAGCTGGCCGTCTCCACATCCGAGAGAGCTGTTGGGCCGCCCCAGCCGTAAAGGCGCGGGGGTGGTCTTGGAGGCCCATCTTCAAGTACTGCTCGGCGAGGGCATCAAGGGCGCGCTGGCGGAAGCGCTGAGAGAGCAACCGGCACTGGGCGGGCAAGAGCGTCGCTACTGTGCGTTCGCGGTGCGAGAGCTCTCGCGACACATGCGGATCCTGGATCTGCTGGCCAAGAGCTTGGGAGAGCCGCCCAGTCAGTGGGCGCGCCGCGAGGATGAGGCCCTGGTTCGCTACACCCTGTGGCGGCGGCTTTTCACCGGCGCGGACTGGACGCGACTGAAACCCGAAGTGGGTCTGCCGGGGCCGATTCGGCCGCGGACGATTCCGGATAGCGTCTTGCAAAAACTGGTTGAGGCGGAGTTACCGGAGTACCCGACGCCCGATGCGCCGGCACAGCGGCATTCTTTTCCGAATTGGCTGGCGGAGCGCGTGACCGCGGCGGGCGGGGAGGGCGCGCTCGAGGCGCTCAACCAGGAACCCGCACTCTGGTTTCGTGCGAGGCCTCCGGGATCGAGAAACGAAGTGGCTGCCGCGCTCTCGCCGCTGAAAACGGAGTCGCCCGCCGTCGCCCCGGACGCGCTGAAGATGCTGGAGCCGGGGACGCGCGTGTTTGACTCCGAGCCCGCGAAACGGAGTCGGCTCCAAGCGCAGGATCTGGGCAGTCAGCTGATCGTTCAGCTCTGCGCGCCGTTCGAGGACAAAACCATCGTCGATTACTGCGCGGGCGCAGGGGGCAAGACGCTCTACCTCGCGGACCTCGCCGGGGAAGTGATCGCGCACGACAAGTCTAAGCGACGGCTCGACGAGGGGCGCGCGCGCGTGAAGGAGCTGCGACTCAAGAACGTGACCTTCGCGGCCAACGTCGATCTCGCGTCCGCGGATCTGGTGCTTATCGACGCGCCTTGCAGTGGCAGTGGCTCCCTCGCTCGTGAACCGGAGCGAAAGTGGAAGATCAACGCGAAGGAGGTTGAGGCCTTCGCGAAGACTCAAAGAGAGCTGCTGGAGACTGTGGCCAAGGGTGTTCGTGCCGGCGCGTCCATCGTCTACGCGACCTGTTCGCTGCTTCAGGAGGAGAACGAAGACGTCGTGCGCGGTTTCTTGAGCAAGCACGGCGGCTGGTCATTGGAGTCCGCAGAGCGGCTGCTCCCACGTGAAGTTTGTCGCGATGGATATTTGCGTCTGTGGCCGCAGCAGTTCGGTTCCGGCGGCTTCTTCGGCGCTCGGCTCAAGCGGTTGATGTAATGCCCGCGGGGACGCTTCGGCAGGGTTTCTCCGGCGAGGACTTTGAGTGGCTGGTGAAAAGGCTTTTCGCCGCGGAGCGCCTTGTCTGTGGCTTGGAGTCGGGCCGAAGGTCTGGAACCCACGTCTCAAGGGCTGGCTTCCGCCCCAGAACACAGCGCCCAACGAAAAAGCCCACCGGTGAAGGTGGGCTTTTTCTCTGTGGAGCCAGACGGGATCGAACCGTCGACCTCCTGAATGCCATTCAGGCGCTCTCCCAGCTGAGCTATGACCCCAAAATCACAGGCCGAAGTCCTGGGAACGTCGGCAACGGGCACCTTTTATCTCTTTTTGGTTTTGCCCGCCACTGTGCTCTTCGCGTCAATCTGCGGCCGCCGCATTCGAGCGGAAACCTCTTCGCCCTCGCGCAGCAAGTCGTTGATGTCGCGGACGTGCTTCTCGACTTCCTTGGCGGTAGCGTCGACCAAGGTCAACGCCCCCATGAGGTTGGGAGGAAGTCGAAGCTTCCCCTGCTTCACCTGTTCGTAGATCCGGCTGCCCAGATCCCGCAGGGAGCGATCCCGGCTGCTGATCAACGCGTCCCGCTTGGTTTTTATCTCCGCAAGCTCCGCCGCTTCAGCGACCTGTTTGCGGAGCTGAACCAATTGCGCCTTGGCGTTCTCCCAGGCCGCGGCGATCTCACTGAGAACTTCGCTCTGCTTGCGCTCAGCCAGGGGGCACCTTCGGGAAGAGGGTCAGACGGACTTACTTGCCTTTGAAGATGTTCATCACATCTCGGAGCAGCTTGATCGACTCGTCCTTCGGACGCTGGAACGCGTTGCGGCCCATGATCGATCCGAAGCCGCCGCCGTCGCGGATGGCCTTGATCTCTTCAAGGAGCGCGCCGGTCTCCTTCGCCTCGCCACCGGAGAAGATGACGATGCGTTTGCCGTTGAACGAGGAGAGGACGACGTTGCGCACGCGGTCCGCCAGGGTCTTGGTGGGGACGTTGTGCTTCTCGTAGACCTTCTTGGCTTCCGTCTGCTCCAGCAGATCCTTGGGCGGCTTGACCTTGATGATGTGAGCGCCCATCTGCGCCGCGATCTGCGCGCCGTAGGCGATGACGTCAAGCGCCTGCTCGCCTTCCTTGGAAACGCCAGCGCCGCGGGCGTACGCCCAGACGATGGTGGGAAGGCCGTGGTCCTTCGCTTCCGCGATCAGCTCACGCAGGTTCTCCAGCTGCTCGTTGCGCGCGCCGGATCCGGGATAGATCGTGTAGCCAATCGCGACGCAGCCCAACCGAATGGCGTCCTTCACCGAGCCAGTCACCGCGGAGTTGGGTTGATCGACCTTGGCCAGCGAGTCCGAGTTGTTGAGCTTGAGGATGAGCGGAATCTCACCCGCGAACTTGCCGGCGACGGCTTCCAGGAAACCCAGGGGCGCCGCGTAGCCATTGCAGCCGCTCTCGATGGCGAGCTGCGCGTGGTAGTCCGGATCATAGCCGGCCGGGTTGGGCGCGAAGGAGCGCACCGCGCC
>JBQTKE010000263.1:0-9835 GCA_052386435.1 Myxococcaceae bacterium | reverse complement strand
TCAAGGGCGCCATCGACGCCGCGCTGAAAGGTTAAGCCTGAGTGATCGCGGCGCTCGCTCTGACGACGCTGGTCTGTGTCAGCGTTGTCGACGCGGGAAGGCAGCGGTCTGCTACGGACGCGGGCAGGTCGCTGTCAGACGCAGGAAGGCCGCGGCCAGACGCGAGAAAACCGCGGTTTGTCACGGAGGCGAGTAGACCAGTGCCTGCTGCGGACGCGGGAAGGCCTCTGCCCGTGTCCGATGCGGGGTTCCTCGTCGACGCGGGCGAGCAGATCATCGACAGCAATGTCGCCGACGCGGGCTCGGTCACCTCGGAAGCGGTGGTCGTTCCGCGAGTGGTGATCCGCATCGAAGGAGCCAAGGCGCTCCCGCCAGACGTCTATCTGGACGCTCTGCGCCTGCCGCAGGACGCGCGTCCCAACAAAGACACGGCGGCGGAGGTTCGCAAGCAGCTCCGAGCCTATCTGGTTCGCACCGGCTTCGAGCTTGCGACGGTGAGCGCCACGGCTTCGCGTGACGGCATCAACGTCGATCTCGACGAAGGTCAGATCGAGCGAGTCATCTTCATTGGCCAGCTCTCCTTCAAGTTGATGAGCTTCAAGCTTGGCCTGTTTCTACCGAACGACGTGTTCAACCGCTCCCTGTTGGACACGCAGGTTCGGGAGCTCGCGCAGAAGCTCGACCTGCCGGGTGTGCGCTGGGAGTTGGTGCGCACCGCGGAAGTTCCGCACGTCGGACCGCAGATCGATGAGCTGCCCGACAAGGTCAGCATCTCCGTGCAGAACGAGCCGGTCATTCACGCGCGGCGACCCTACGAAGTCCGCGTCTTCATTCCGCCGGATGTTCCGGGCAACCGCCTGGGCGTGGAGCTGCGGTCCGGCTACATGGATGGCCTTGAAGCGGGCCTTGGCTACTCACGGATCAATCTCTTTGGCGAGGGCGACCGGGCATTCGTGGGAGGTAGCGGGGGGGTTGGTCTGCGCTCGCGCATCGACACGGAGAAGCTCTACGCGCACTTCTCGCGCGCCTTCTTCGGGCTGGGCTACCAGACGGTGCCTATGCTGCGCGGGTTCAAGCTCATCTTGAGTGGCGAAGGGACGTGGCTCGCGCGACAGCGCGCGGACCTCGCCTTGGAGGACTACAACGCGGTCACCGCTGAGACGGGCGGGCTGTTGGAGTACATGTTTCGCGAAGGCACGCGCATTCAGGCGGGCGCGGGCTTTCAGTGGCGGCGCCTCTTCGGGTTTCAGCTGGCGCCGGATCGCGCGCTCTCGCCGGACGCGGACATCAACGATCGCAAGCGTCCCTTCGTTCGGATCGGACACGAGTCCGTTTTCTATCCACTGCCGGGCCGATGGGATCGACGGCACACCTTTGAGAGTGACTTTCGCCAGTACTTCCCGTTGCCGACGCAGCCGGGCCTGGGCTGGGTGGATCTCCGCTACCAATACGTGCGTTCGTTGGGCTGGCACGACGTCTGGGTCAAGAGCCGCGGCCACGTGTCGTGGGGAGACGTGACGTTTCACGACGAGCTGTCTCTGGGCGAATTCGCCCATGGGCTCTTCGGCACGCAGTTCGTTCCCTCCGCGATCAACTTGCAGCTGGAGTTCCGTTTCTCGGTGACGCGCGATCTTCTGAAGTTCGGCATCTTTCACGATCTCGTTGTCTTCGATGAGCCGCTGCGCACGGTCCGAGCGCGATCCACGCAGCTGGCGAACGCCTTCGGCCCCGGCGTTCACCTGTTGGCTCAGGATCTGTTTCAGCTCGACATGTACATGGCCTTCGGCTTCCGCCGGAATTCGCAGTTCGGTGCTGCGTTCTCCATGCAGCTGCAGAAGGCCTTCTGAGGCTACTTGGTTCGAACGAGACCCACGTCCGCGGTGCCCACGAGCAGCGCGGAGCCGATGAACAGGTTGGTCGTTCGAGGCCCGCCATTCTTCACGGAGCTGAAGAGGATGACGTAGTTGCCGTTGGCCTGGGGGAACGCGGTGCCGGGGAGGGTGACCTGCGCGGTCTGCCACTCGCCGGGCGCGGCGATCAGCTTGAGAAAGCCGAGCGCATCCGACGGGACGTTGGTGTAGGTCGGTTTTCCGCGATCGCCGCTGTTGCTGACGGGGAAGACGGTGACGAAGCCCAAGTTGCGCGACTTTCCCGCGGGCGGTTCGGGACGAGTGAAGGTGTAGGGTGTGTTCGCGGTGACGGAGATCACGCCGCTGTGGAAAGCCGCGATCGACTCGGTGGTCGGCGCTTCCGTGACCTCTCCGATGAACGCTTCGCCGGCACGGGTGGCGGTGAACTCGTAGGTGGCGCCGCCCTGATAAGTGAGGCCCGCATCCGCGCCGCCGGTCTTCGAGTAGTTGCCGTTGCCGTCGTTGTTGAGCGCGACCGCCGTCTGTCCCGCGGCGCCCACGGTGACTGTGGCGTCGGCGATGGGCGTGGGGGCTTGGTCCAGGTTTTGCCCTTCGCGGCTTCCGAAGAAAGCGTAGGCGACGATCTGGGCGGGAATGGTTTGGGTGCCGGCGTCTAAGGCGAGCATCCCTGCGTCAGGGATGAAGGCGGCGGGGCGCACGTCGATGGTCGGCGTGCTCAGCAGCGTGCCCACCAGCACCTCCTCCGCGGTGAGCTTCTTGGTGAAGTCACAGGCGCCCACGGCGACGAGGGTGGTCAGCACAACGAAGAGAAGGTTCCGCACAGAAGCCCCTGAGGAAGGAGGAGAGAGCAGGCAGCTTAGAAGGAAGTGGGCCTTCTCCAGAAGGGAGTTATCCTCTCGTCACCCGTGCCCGCATCCTCCCATCAGTCCGCTGCGCGACGGTTCTTGTCGCGGCTGAGCTACTCCTTCGCTCAGGCGGCCCTCTTCGGAGCGTTGATCGGCGGGCTGGTGTACTTCCGGGTGCCGCGGCGTGTGCAGGAGGAGACACGGCCAGCGGACCGAAGCACCTCGCAACAGCTGCGACTGTGGCTGGAGGTGCTGGAGCTGCAGATGTACGACTGGCGCGCTCGGCAGTTGGGACGTGATGCGCGAGGCGCGGACGACGTGGTGCTGGGCGCGTTCGACGACGAGTCCATAGCGCACGCGCGGCAGAGCGGGGATCCGTCGCTTTCTGTTCAGCCCTGGTCGCGCGAGCTGCTGGGCGGGGTGATGGATCAAGCGGCCCGCGAAGGGGCGTCGCTGGTGCTGATGGATTTCTTGCAGCCGGATTTGAGTCCGCGCAGCTGCGCCTCGCCCACCGCGGGAGGAGGACAGCTGATCCGGGAGGACGACGAAGCGTACCGACGGCTCCTCGACGGTCAGCCAGGACGCGCGGCGTTGGCGTTTACCTGGACTGGCGAACCGCCTCCACCTGTCACGCCGCCCCTCTTTCCGTGGCTGCTGCAGTTGGGGGAGCGGAGCAGCGAGCGGGAGGCTCGAGATCTCGTTCGAAGAATTCTCGCCGACGGTCGACCTGCGTACGTCATTCCCGACGGTCAACGGGTGCGCGTCTACTCAGGCGTGTCGAGCGAAGCGGACGCGCGCATGGTCACCACGCAGTGGGGATTGAAAGAGCTGCCGGAGCTGCGCCCTCGGTCAGTCGCCGGCTCGGCCAACATCGATCGTTATCGCTTCAGCGCGGAGCGGCTGCTGGTCTCGCTCAGCGAAGTTCAGGTGGAGGGGCTTCGCCCGGAAGGTCTGCTCTCCGCGCGATCCGTGCAGTCTCCCGTGGTCCCGCTGCTTGGGGAGAAGAGCCTGTACGGGAGCATTCGATTGCGCCCGGACGCGGACGGTCGCGTGCGCGGCGTGCCGAATCTGGTCAACTACGAGATCGACGGGTCGGCGCACGTGTTGCCCTCGCTGGCGCTCACGGCGGCCATGCAGCGGCTGGGGACGCGCACGCTGCGCTACGAGAAGGGCCGGCTGTACCTGGGTGATCGAGCGAGCATCCCCATGGATGAGAACGGCTTTTCACTGCTCGAATGGGACGCAGCTGAGGCGGGGAGGGGCGCGCGAGGATCTCTGCACCGTGAGATTGGCGCGTGGAGGCTGATTCAGAATCTCTCCAACCGTCGAGCGGGCGAACCGCCTCGCCACGATAATGATCTCAAGGACCGCGTGCTGATCCTTGCGGACACTTCGACCGGCGCCTCCCATTTCAGACGCACGCCCATTGGCGAACGCGTCGCGGGCGCGGCCATTCAAGGTCAGGCCATTCTCAACCTTGTGCAGAGCAAAGGCATTGCGCGGGCGGAACGGCGCGTCGACCTGGCTGCGACGATCGCCTGCGCGTTCGTGGGGGCGTTTTTGGCGCTCACCTTGAGCGGACGGTTTCGCTCTCTCCTGGGTGCATTGAGCTACGTGGCGAGTCTGCTCATCGCCGCGGGAGGGTACGCGTACTTCGCGCGCCACATCTTCGTCACCCAGCAGATCTGGCTGGCGATGGCGGGCCCACTCCTGGCGATGGCGGGCGCGTTCGCGGTCACCACGGTTCACGTGATGCGGGGCGAGGCGGAGCTGAAGGAGCTGGTGGCGGGACTGCTGGGCCGCTACGTCGCGCCGGACGTTGCGCGTCGGGTGCGTCGCGATCTTTCGCTGATGCGTCCCGAGCGCCGTGAGGTCACCATTTACTTCGGCGACCTGGACAACTTCACCCGAATGGTCGACACGCTGGAGCCCGCGACCCTGGTCGAGCTCCTCAACGAGTTCCTCACCCAGATGACCCAAGTGGTGCGCGGCAACCGCGGCCAGGTCGACAAGTACATGGGCGACTCGATGATGGCGTTCTGGGGCGCGCCGGTGTCGACGGAAGAGCACGCGATCTTCGCCTGCCAGAGCGCGCTGCAGATGCGCGAGGTGTTGGCGAAGAAGCGCAAGGCTTGGGAAGACCGCTACGGCTACACGCTGGAGTTCCGAGCGGGGCTGGCCACCGGGCAGGCGGTGGTTGGAGACATGGGTTCTGAGCAGAAGTCCAGCTACACCGCGACCGGTGCCGTGGTGAACCTGGCGTGGTGGCTGGAGGGTGCGAACCGCGTCTACGGCAGCCACATCCTCGTCAGCGAGAGCACCGCCCAGGCCGCGTCCGACGTGTTCTCGTTCCGAGAGATCGATCGGGTGAAGCTGCGCGGCTTCCCGCGCGGCGTGCGCATCTTCGAACTCCTGGGCGTTCGCGGCGGACTCCCCGCTGAGAGGACGCAGCTGCTCGAAGTTTTCCTCCCCGCGATGACCGCATATCAGGAGCGCAAGTTCGAAGAGGCGCTCGAGCTCTTCTCCAGCTGCGTGCAGCGCTTCAACGACGCGGTCTCTTCTCTCTACGTCGCCCGCTGCAAACAGCACCTCGCGTGGCCACCGCCAACAGATTGGAACGGCCTCCACGAGTCGAGAGAAAGATAAACGGGGTCAGGCTTTACACTCTTACACTCTGCGGAACGGGTTATGCATGTCGTCCCGCGCTCCGCAGAGTGTAAGAGTGTAAAGCCTGACCCCTCGCTCAGCGGCGGAGCAGGAGCGCGCCACCGGCAGCCACGGCTAGGACGCCCAGCAGCACTGGCAGGCCGCTGAAGTGGAGATTGATCAGCTGCGCGAGACCGCTCAGCACGAGGTAGATACCCAGCAGCAGGATTCCAAGCGAGCCGGTCTTCATGTGTCCGCTCCACGTAAAAGGGGCGGGTACTTTAAGGCTTTCTTTCCTCGCCGGTGGAGCGGAGTGACTCTACGGGGTGATCTTTTTCCAGGTGCTCGTCGACGATCTGAATCATCTTCTCCGGGGTCATTGAGTCGTAATGCACTTCGCCGTCCCGTTGGATGAGCTGAAAGTCGTCACGCGAGAGTGGGTCACGCGGTTTTCCGTTGTGCTCGCGAATCACCAGGGTCGGTCCCAAGTGGCAGACGCCGTAACAACCTCCGCGGAACAGCTCGCAGCGGGCGGCGAGTCCCTTTTCCTGAACTCGGGCCTTCAGGGCTGTGAAGACGTGATCCGAGCCGCCCATTTTGCAGTCCGGCCCTTTGCAGACCGACACCCGATACTTCTTCATCGCCCCGCGACGGTAAGGGGTCCGGTCGTGGGTTGGGAACTCCACGTTGTAAGACAGGGTCAGGCGGGTGGCGCGGAGGTCGCCGGCTCGTCAGCGGCTTTAAATTTCGGCCACAGGTAGATGAAGAGCAGGGTGGCAGGCAGCACCGCGAGCGTAGCGATCACGAAGTAAGAGCTGTAGCTGGTCGCTTTGACGATCTTCCTAGCAAAGGCGCCGAGCAACTTGCCCGGCAGGTTCACCAACGAGCTGAGGAGCGCGTATTGGGTGGCGGTGTGCTGGCGATTGACCAGTGAGGAAAGGAAGGCAACTACCGCCGTTCCCAAGAAGCCCAGGGAGAAGTTCTCCGCGGAGATGACCCAAGTCAGAGCGGCCAGCTCGTTCTTGTGGCCGGTGAGCCAGACGTAGAGCAGGTTGCAGCAGGCACAGACGACGACGGAAGAGATCAGCGGCCATCGGACGCCGAAACGCGCGACGGCACCACCGCCCACGAAGACGCCCAAGATCCCAATCCAGACGCCGTAGAGCTTGGTGATGGCGCCAATCTGCGACTTGGTGAAACCCATCTCCAAGTAGAAGGGGCCCATGATGCCGCCGACCAGTGCCTGCTCGGGGATCTTCAGGAGCAGGATGAAGAGCAGCGTCAACACGGCGGTCTGAACGGGATAGCGCTTGAAGAAGTCGAGCAGCGGTTCGACCACGCTTAGGCGCATCGCTTCGCCCCAGCTGCCGGCCTTCACGACGTGCGCTTCGGGCTCAGGCGCCAGCACTGCGGCGACCAGTGGCAGCAACATGAAGGCGGCCATCGCAAGGTAGACGACTTGCCAGCTCATGTGGTCGGCGAAGACCAGCGCGCCGGCTCCCGAAAGAATCAGCGCGATGCGGTAGCCCAGCGAATAGGTGGCGACCAGCGCTCCTTGCGCCGCCAGTGGGGCGATCTCGATTCGGTACGCGTCGACGACAATGTCCTGGGTTGCGCCCGCGAAAGCGGTGAACACGGTGCAGGCAACGAAGGCGGTCAAAATCGCAGGTGTGAAGAACGCCATGCCCAGCAAGCCGATCAGCACGCAAGACGCCGCCAGGATCAGCCAGCTGCGGCGACGTCCCAGCTTGCCAAGCCCCGGGAGCTGCCAGTGATCCAACAGCGGCGCCCAGACGAACTTGAACGCGTAGGTCATCCCCGCGCTGGCGATGAGGGTGATGTCCGCGAGATCGATTTGCTTCTCTTTGAGCCATTAGGAGAGCGTTCCTGCGACCAACAAGAACGGTAGGCCGGACGCGAAGCCGAAGAAGAACATCGTCCAGGCCGCGGGCTGGGTGAACGCTTTCCAGACCGAGATTTTGCTCTTCGCAGGTGTCACCATGGTGGGGTGTTGGTCACCTTGGCATGGATTCAAGCGCCGCGCGCGTCTGCTCGAGCGCGACTGTAGGGAGCCCTTCCGCGCGTCCCTTCTCCACCCAGCGCCGATAGAGCGTGCGCGTCTGACCGCCGACCTTGGTGAAGTGATAGCGCGTGTAATTTTCGAGGTCGAAAGGGACCAGCTTGGGACCCGTGCTCGCGATGAGCTTGAAGAGGGCGGGACGCGCAAGAAGTGGCCACGCGCCCTTCACGTGCGAGACGGAGAAGGCTTCACGCGCCACGCGCGCCGCTTCCGGAGTCCAGTTTCTGCGGAACGCATCGAACGACCAATCCGCGCGCTCAAGCGTCGCCACGAAGGACATCAACAGCGCGGTGATGGGTGCTCCGGACTCCGACGCGTCCTTCACGCGTCGCGAGCGCATCCCGCCAGCCTTGAGTATGTCTCGCACAGACTGCGCTCGCCGCTCGTCGCCACTTAATGGCACCGGGGCGAGAGGCGGCACCCAGAAGGCCACGCCCTCCGGCCCGGTCTCTCCCGGCAGCGGGCACTGCCACGCCATAAAGGGAATCGCGCCGACCACGCGGCGACTCTCGGGCGCGGCTTCCGAGCCTTCAGGAGAGAGCACCACCACCGTGGCCTGTCCCGTCGCGCGCAACAGATGCTCCAGCCAGTCGCCGCCCAGCGCGTTGGTGGGCACGGTAAGCCAAACTTGATCCCACTGTGTCCGAGCTGCCTCTTCCGGCGTGGTCAGCACGGAAAAGGTTCGCACGGCGGTGGCCTCCTCTCCTTGCGGAAAGAGAGGCAACTCCGGCTTGCGCCTATGCTCGGGCTTCACGAAGAAGGCGATCTCCGCGCCTCCGCGTTGCAAGTACAGCGCGAAGACCTGACCGACAGCCCCCGCGCCCGCGATCAGAATCCGCGTGGCCATGGTTGCGTCTCCTTTGCTCCCTCAGGATTCGAACCACACCTGGGCGTGCTTATTTCAGAAACCGGACCACAGGCACCGGTTGGTCCGAGTCCACCACCGTGCGCGGACCGGTTCCGTCCGGCAGCTTGAGCTGAACCAGGCCCTCGCCAATGCGCGCGTGCGCTTCCTTGTGAACGTGCTCGGGCGCAGGCGAACCCTCGCGCTTGTACCAAGGATCGGAAGGGTGCGTGACCGGCGGCCCATTCAGCAGCTTCGGGATGTCATAGACGAAACCCTGCCGGTTGTACTCCGGCTGGGGATGCTCGCCGGTGTCCATGCGGATCGCGTCCTTCGGGCAGGCCTCCACGCAGAGTCCGCAGACGATGCAGCGCAGCTCATCGATCACGAACTGGGTAGGAAACTTCTCAATGACCCGCGATTCCGCCGCGGCATCGCCCGAGTCGTATTCACCCGCCTCGATGTAGATGCACTGGGCGGGGCAGACGGTGGCGCACATGTAACACGCCACGCAGCGGGGCTTGCCGTCCTCACGCGGGACCAACCGGTGCGTGCCGCGATAACCCGGAGGATACGGAATCTTCTCTTCCGGGTACTGCACCGTGGAGACGAGGCTGATGCCTTTGCGATCCACCACGCTGCTGTTCGCGTCGCGATCGCCGAACAGGTTGCGCAGGAAGTGCTTCGTCGTCACCGCGAGGCCGCGCAGCAGCTCCGGCAGGTACGTGCGCTCGCGGATGTCGTCGGTGGGGTTCTTGCTCGCGTTGTAAGCCATGTCGTCGAGATCCTAGTGCGGGTGCGCCGCGACCGCGGTGTGGCCGCCAGCGTGAGCGTCGTGCCCCGAATCGTGGCCGTGGTCAGAGCCGCGTCCATGTCCCGACGGTGCGATCGTCGCCTTCTTGCTCATCGCCAACGCGAGGATGAAGCCGATCTCCAAGAAGCCCAGCAACGCGAGCGAGCGCAGCGTGGAATCCCAGAGGATGAGCGCGCCGGTCGCGAACACGTTCACCAAACCGGCGGGGAGGAGAATTTTCCAACCCAAGGTCTGAATCTGGTCGTAGCGGAAGCGCGGAAAGGTCCAGCGGATGGCCAGCTGTACCCAGATGAGAAGGATGACCTTCGCCCAGAACACCGTTCCCAAGAACGAAGCCCACAACCACGGGTGGTCCGCGAAGAACGCTTTGTTCCCCAGCCACTGCTCTCCAAACGGAAGGTGGTACCCGCCGAAGAACACCGCGACGAGAACGCCGGAGAGAACCACGACCTCCACGAACTCGGAGATCATGAACATGCCGAACCGCATGCCCGAGTATTCGACGAAGTAGCCAATGATCTCAGATTCGCCTTCCGGAACGTCGAACGGCGCGCGCTTGGTCTCGGCGAACGCCGCCGCGAAGCAGAGCAAGAAGCCGATCGGCTGCAGCAAGAAGCCCCAGGCCGGCACGCCGATGTCGAAGCCGCCGATGTCCGTCTTCCACAAGTAGTGGCCCTGCATTTCCGACATGCCGGTCGGGCCGGCGAGCTGCACCGTCGAAAACGCGATCATCAT
>JBQTKE010000262.1:0-2921 GCA_052386435.1 Myxococcaceae bacterium | reverse complement strand
AACACCGCGTCCATGGTTGAGGAGCAGCCGCGGCTCGTCGACGCTGTTCCCACGTTCGTGCAGGAAGCGCTCGCGCGAAGGGTGGATCTCCATCTCGCGGTCACCACCACCGGAATCGAGACTGCCTCGGCGGCTTGTCCAGGCGGCGCGCAGGGTGGGGAAGCGGGGCGGTTCGTTCCGGTCGACGGCAGTCGTCCTCGTCTGATGACCCACACCACGCCGAACCTTGCGACCGCGCTGCAGGAGAACGTGAAGGTGGGTCAGTGCGCGTTCGTGGAGAAGGGGCTCGAGGCGGTTCGTCGTGCGCTCTCCACGCCGCTGGTCGACAGCGACGATGACCCGCGCTCCGCGCAGGCCAACGACGGGAACAAGGGGTTCTTGCGCGACGAGGCCGCTCTGGCGGTGGTGTTCATTGGCGACGAGGACGATCACTCGCCCGACGACGTTGAGACGTACGTGAGGTTCCTCCAGAGCAAGAAGGGCTCGGGCCAGCCGGGTCGCGCGACGGTCTACGCGATCGCTCCGACCAACGCGATCTGCGACACCGCGGGCGGTACGGGCACCCGTTACGATCAGGCGGCGGCTCGCACCGGCGGCGCGGTGCTCAACATCTGCGATACGGATTACCGGCCGCTGATGACGGCGCTCGCGGGGAAAGCGTTTGGTCCCCAGGATCGTTTCCCGCTCAGCGCTCAGCCGGAAGTGGCGACGCTGAACGTCTTGGTCAACGGTGTTCCGGTGAACGGCACCTGGACCTACGACTCCCGTACCAATTCGATCGTCTTCTCCACCCGTCCGCCTTCCGGCGCGCGTATCCAGGTGGATTACCGCAGGGTCTGCCCGATCTAAACGACTCCCACTTTTCCCGCGTTGCGAACCACGCTCCGAGGCCGAAAAATCGGCTCTGGAGCGTTTTCGTTTGGTGCCCGCGCTACAGGGTGCAACAACCCGCGCGCGGCAAAGAAAGTTGGAGATGGATGGGCGCCGGGTATTTTTCGCGTCCCCCCGTCGCCTTTTTGAGGAGCGCAGGCGTGACCACGATGAAGCAGCCTGTTTCGGTGCAGCTCGAGTTGGCGCTGGAAGTTCCGCGAATGCCGGACGTGCCCAAGGCGACGGCGGCAGCTCGAAAAACGGCGACGACCCCCGCGCGCAACGCGGCGGCTCCTCGCAACAACACAGCGACTCCTGCTCGCAACACGGTCTCGCTGACTCCGGGTCGGCCGGGCCTCCGTGTGATTCAAGGCGGCGGGCAGCGCGTGCTCGAGCCGCTCGACAACCGCAACGCAGTGGTTCGGGTGTTGGTGGAAGCGGGCGCGGACCTGCTCTTGAAGCGCATCTCACCGCTCCGAGCGGAGGAGATCGAGCGCAACGTGAACAAGGTTCTGGGGCTCTTCGACAAGGTGGATGCCACGCCCGCGTTGATGCCGGTCCTGCGCCGAGAGCTTGATGATCTCGAGGCTTTGATGGCGGAGACGCGTGCGCTCAGGGTGGCGCGCCGCACCGTCTGAACGCGATCAGCCCTCTGGGTCACTCACGCGCCGTTTGACCCACATGTTCAAGGGTCTTACGATTCCGGGGTTTTCCTCTCCCCAGCCGTGTCCATCGAGCGCTACGGAAGCTACGACCTGATCAAGAGGCTCGCCACCGGCGGGATGGCACAGCTCTACCTTGCGCGCGAACAGGCGGAGAACGGCTCCGAGAAGCTGGTGGTGGTGAAGCGAATCCTTTCCCACCTCGCGGAGAACCTGGACTTCGTGCGGATGTTCCTGGACGAGGCCCGCATCGCGGCGCGGTTGAACCATCCGAACATCGTCCAGATTTTCAACTTAGGCGCGCAGGACGATTCGTACTTCCTGGCCATGGAATACATCCACGGCGAGGACGTGCGCCGGATCTCCAAGACGGCTGATCAGAAGGGACGCGCGCTCCCCCACGCCTTGGTCGCGCGGATCATCGCGGAGGCGTGCGCGGGTCTGGACTACGCGCACAAGAAGGCGGACGCGCAGGGCCGGCCGCTCAACATCGTTCACCGCGACGTCTCACCGCAGAACATCCTGGTCAGCTTCGACGGCAAGGTGAAGGTGGTGGACTTCGGGATCGCGAAGGCGGCGGATCAAGCCACGGTCACTCGCTCGGGCGTGCTCAAAGGGAAGTACTCGTACATGTCGCCGGAGCAGGCGGCGGGTCGAAAGTTGGACCGGCGCAGCGACATCTTCGCGTTGGGCGTGGTGCTCTGGGAGTTGCTCACCAAGGAACGGCTGTTCAAGCGCGCGAACGAAATTCAGACGCTCACCGCGGTGGGTGAGTGCAAGGTGTCGCCGCCTTCAGTGCTGGCGAAGAGCATTCCTCCTGAGCTGGACGCGATCGTTCTCACGGCGCTGTCGAAAACGCCCGAGGGCCGTTTCCAAGACGCGGCGGAGCTGCGCGGGGCACTGGAGAAGTGGTGTGCGACGCAGCCCAAGTCCTCCACAGCGGATCTCGCCGCGTTCATGCGCGAGCTTTTTTCGGAGCGGTTGGTGGAAGAGGCAAGGTCTGGACACGTCTTCGCGGGAGAAGACGAGAGTCCGAAGGCGCCGCGCCGAAGCAAAGCTCCACCGCCGGAAGAGCTGCCTCGCACCATGCTGGAGATTCAAGGCGTCCAACCCACCGCGACAGTGATTCCGCCTTCGCGTTCGGATGGGGCCGGCCGCTCGGAGCGGCGTTCGGATCCTTCCGGTGGCTCGCGACGGTCTCAAGGCAGTGGGCGACGATCGAACGGCGCGGCGGCGGTTGCGCTCGCCCTGGCTCCCGTGGTGGACCCGCCTTCGGATCTCGCGGCCACCGCGATGGCGGCGCGAACGATCTCTGAACCGCCGAAGTTTGGCGAACAGCAACCGAGCCTCAGCGATCAAGCCACCAAGTCCGTGGGGGAAGATCGCAAG
>JBQTKE010000261.1:0-8652 GCA_052386435.1 Myxococcaceae bacterium | reverse complement strand
TGTCGCCTGCAGCGATGGAAAAAATCTCGTCGCGCGCGCGGACATGATGGTCGCGGCGATGCAGGGTGCGATGGCGTTTCAGAAAGGGCTGGGCGCTTGTCACGCGTTGGCCCACGCGCTCACGCCGATTGCGAACTTGCACCACGGCCTCGCCAACGCGGTGGTGTTGCCCACGGTGTTGGAGTTTAACCGCGCTTCTTGTACCGCGCGGCTGGCGCGGGTCGCGGTGGCCATGGGGGACAACTCGATCCTTCGCGAGGAGGTCCTCGCCGGAAACACCATCGAACGCGTGCGCAAGCTGAACGCGCAAATCGGCATTCCGGCTCGGCTTCGGGATGTAGGCGTGAAGGAGAGTGACCTTGCGCGGATCGCGAAGAAGGCGTTCGAGGATGCGTCGCATCAGACCAACCCGCGCAAGTGCACGGAGGCGGATCTCCTACAGCTGGCCAGGGCCGCTTTCTGAAAGGGCGGGTACCCCAGGTATGCTCTCACTCGCATGCCTCGAGGCCGCACCCACCTTCGCCCACTGTTCGTTGTTGCCACGCTCGCTGCCCTGTTGTTCGGGGTGGGGTGTTTGGACATTCTTCCCGCGATGGGGCGTCGTTGCGATCTGAGCGTGCCGGGCTTGGGGTGCTTGGAAGACTATTCGTGTATCAGCGGTTACTGCGTCCCGCCCACCGACTATGTCGACGAGGACGCCGGCACCGGTTCGAACGGCGGCAACGGCGGGCTTGACGCATCGACGACTCCGGACAGCGGCGTGCTGGATGGGTCGGTGCCGGTGGCTGACGGCGGGACTGACGCGGGCGGAGTCCTCTTCACCGAAACGTTCGAGGGCTTTGCAGTTGGCGCCTGGCCCGCGGGCTCGCAACAAGGGCGTTGGACCGTGCTTTCCGGCGGTACCGTTCAGATCGTCACCACGGGGGCCACCAAGTCTCTCAGGCTGGAGGCACCCATCAACGACAACGACCAGGCTGCTGAGCGGGCCCGTTCCGCGGTGAATGCAAATCAGCAAGCGGTGGAGCTGGACGCCACCGCGAAGGTCTCCCTCTCACCGATCAGCGCGGCCAACCGTGGCGGAGAGCTGCGCTGGCGCTATCGCGGACCCAGTCACTATTACTACCTGTCATTCGAACGGGTCGTCGCCACTGCCGCCATCCATCTCGAGCTGGGCGCGAACGGTCAGAATGGTCAGGCAATCAACGTGCCCAGCGTCGCTGCCGGCGCGACCGTGGTGCGCATGCGCCACGTGGGCAACCAGATCACCGTCTTCCTCAACGGCAACCTCGTTTGGACCGTGAACGAGCCGTCGGCAGCGCTGGATGGCGGCACGTTTGGTTTGGCTGGGTTTGGTACTGACACCACAGTGGATGAGCTCACCGTTTCGTCGCCCTAGGTCCTAAAACCCGTGGACCTGATCGGCCAGTCACCGGAATCAGTCAGCGGTCTTCGGATCGGTAAGTACAAGATCGTTCGCCGCCTGGCCGTGGGCGGCATGGGCGAGGTGTTCCTGGCGCGGCACGAAGGACCGGCCGGCTTCTCCAAGACGTTGGTGGTGAAGCGGATCCTCGCGCACCTCGCCTCTGAGCTGCAGTTCGTGGAGATGTTTCTCAACGAAGCGCGGTTGGCGGCGATGGTCTCGCATCCGAACGTGGTGCAGATCTTCGAGCTGGGCGAGGACGAGGGTTCGTACTTCATGGCCATGGAGTACATCCAAGGCCGCAGCGTGCGGGCGATCGAGACCAAGCTGCAGCGCAGCGGACGCATGTTCGATCCGTCTTTGGCCGCGTATCTCGCAGCGCATGCCTTGCAGGGGTTGCACCACGCGCATGAAATGCGGGACGATCGCGGCGAGCCGTTTCAGATCGTTCACCGCGATGTCAGTCCGGACAACATCTTGATTGGGTACGGCGGCGTGGTGAAACTGCTCGACTTCGGCATCGCCAAGGCGGTGGCGGCCGCGGCGAATCAGACCGGAACGCTGCGCGGAAAGTTCGCGTACATGTCCTTTGAGCAGCTGACCGGGAGTCCGCTGGATCGCCGCGCGGACATCTACAGCATGGGCTCGGTGCTGTACGAAATGGTCACCGGTCAGCTTCCGTATGTCGGCGCTCATCCCGCGTTCATCGCATCGATGATGCGCACTCGGCCCGTCGCGCCGTCGCTGCACAATCCCAAGGTGCCGCTGGAGCTGGATTCGATCCTCTTCAAGGCGCTGGCGATGGAAGCGGACAAACGCTTTCAGACCGCCGAGGAGATGGGCGACGCGCTGATGGAGTTCGCGTCGCGGCGGGAAAAGCTGACGTCCATTCAGGTCGACTCCTTCCTGCGCAGAGCTTTCGACGAAGACTCCGCGCCGGAGGAGATGATCGCGGACCAGGCGGGAACCCAGGTCGTGTCTCCCGGCACCGGTCAGGGAATCACCTCGCCTGGGAGTGGCGCGGAGATCGAAATCTCCAAGGACAGCTCCGGCTCGTTGCCAGCGGCCGAGCCCCTTGGCCCCGAGACGGAGCCGAAGACGCTCGCACCGGTGCTCGACGAGACGCGTACTGCTGCGCCGGTGCTTGACGAGACGCGCACTGCTGCGCCGGTGCTCCTCGACGAGACGCGCCCCATGCGTCCGCTTTCCGAGCTGCCGACCAGTCTGCTTGGAGTTCCGGGGATTCGCCCCGCGCGGTCGAAGACAGCGGAGAAGCTTCGCGCGCTCCATTCGCGCTTCCCGCGGACCGGTATCTTGGGGCGACGGCAGCTCAAGCGGATCGCCGCTGGGTTGGCCGTGGTCCTGGTGGTGCTCGTTCCCATTCTGGTGGCGCGGCTCCTGCGCAACCGTTTGGTCGTCTCGTCTCCGCGACCTGTGTCGTCCGTCGCGCAAGTCACGCCGCCGCCAGCTGCGGCTGACAGCGCGAAACCGTCATCGGCCGCGGCGGACAGCTCGAAACCGCCACGTTCCGCTCGCCCGGTGACGCCTCCCTTGATTGTCGTGGACGTGAACACGCCGGAGGCGCCGGAGGAAGCTGCCGCGACCCCTGGACGCAACCGAGAGAAGGCGCAGCGAGCGACGCAAGGCGAAGCCAAGCACTTCTCCGCGCGATCACGCGATTCCGGCGGGAGCTCGAATCGCGGCGGTGAGCCCGAAACGAAGGTGGCGACTGCGCGCCCGGCTGCCCGTCCTCGTGAACCAGAGATTGCTGCGCCAAAGCCGACAAATCGTCCAGGTGCGGTGGCGGTGCGGGTCCACCCGTGGGCGGAAGTTCTTGTGGCCGGAAGGAATCTGGGGACCACGCCGTTGCCCGCGTTTTCGTTGCCGGCCGGCCGCCACGTGATCGTCCTGCGCAACCCTGAGCTTGGCGTGGAGAAGTCGGTCACCGTGACGGTGCCCTCAGGTGGAGAGACCTCGGTCAGTGTCAACTTGATGCAGGTCGCAAAGGAGTAACGGAGCGTCGCCCGAGCTCGAACGGACGCGGTCGTCACAGAATTCGCTGAGCGTTACGAACCGTAAGGTGCGCTCGAAAGAAGGTGCTCGGCTTCAGCGGACTTCTGAAGATTCTCCGGCCGCAGGCTTTTCGATCAGGAAGTAGACGACCACGGCCGTGATCGCGGCGGCGCCCGCGGCGCCGAAGCTGGCGAACGAGGCCGCTTGCAGGCTGCGCGCTCGGTTCCCCAACGCGTTCGCCGGCTCCGTGAACTGCTCTTGGTTCGCCTGGATCGCCAAGGATCGCGCGTGAAGGTAGAGCCCAGTGCCGATGCCCGCGCCCACCACCGCGGCGGTGCCCAGCGTGGTGGTGGCGAAGGGGAAGCGCGTGGGCTTGGCGGGAGTGAAGGCCTCTTCGACGTCTTTTGATTTGGGGGAAGGCGCGAGCGTCGTGCGGCGCGGTGAGTCATCAGGCGGAGTCGTGTCAGTGGGCTTTGGCGAGGGTGTCACGCGGGCCGCAATGCTCTGGAACAACGCGACGGCCTTAGGAGGCGAGAAGGGCGGGAGCTTCGCCTGGTGGTCCCGTTTGAGCGCGCGCCGAAAGTGTTCGGATGCTTCATCGCTCTCGCCTAGGTTGAACTGACAGAGGCCGGCGTAGAGATCGATCTCCACGCGCTGCACGGGATCGTTGGTCTCGTCGACTGCCAGGTCCGTCAAGTCGACGCACTTCTCGTACTGAACTTCTTCGTAGGAGCGCTTGGCCTTTTCCAATGATGGGCTGGGGCTGCCGGGCTCACTGGCGGTGACGAGCAACTGCGTGAGCAGGACGAAGAACATTCCCTCGCATCCAATCATGGCGGGCGGAATATGCACTGCGCTAAGTGCTCTCCATGGCCGACATCCCCCTCCAAGACGCGCTGAAGCGGCTGGGAATCGACCATCTGTCGTTGGTTATCCACGATCCCAGTTTCCCAAGCACGCCCGAAGAGGAGACCGGACGGGGAACGCCCTACGGCCGCGGCGCGGAGGACTTTCTCCGCTTCGCCCGGGAGCTGGGATTCAACGCCATCCAGCTGGGCCCGCAGGGGCGAACGTCCGCGGTGAACGCCTCGCCCTACGACGGAAGCATCTTCGCCAACAGCGAGTCTTCTCTGGCCATCGCGCGTCTGGGGTTGCCGGAAGAGACCGTGCAGGGGCTCGTTGCCTCCGGAGCAGGTGCGCGGGAGGTGGTGCGCCGCGCGGTTGACCAACTCGCGGTCACGCCCGCGCTGCGCGAAGAGGTCGAACGCAACCGCCGCGCATGGGCCTATTGGCTGGAGCCGGACGCGCTCTACCTCTCCGGGGTGGCGCAGTTTGGAACGGAGGATTGGCGACTCTGGCCCGCGCAGCCCGTCCGCGACGAACGCATCGCCCAGCGCGAAGCGCTGGCTCAGACCCTGCTCGACGTTCAGCACCGCGCCCTGCGCGAGCGACTTCACGCGCAGGGCATGAAGCTGTTGGGCGATCTGCAGATTGGAATTTCGTTCGCGGATCAGTGGGCCTACGCGCCGCTTTTCTTGCGCGATTTTCGAATGGGAGCCCCACCCAGCCGAACCAACCCAGACGGTCAGCCCTGGAGCTACCCCGTGTTGGACCCCGCGCTCTACGAGGAGGGCGCGAAGAATTTCGTGCGAGCGCGGGTGCGCAGAGCTCTCTCCAGTTTCGACGGCGTCCGCGTGGATCATCCGCACGGATGGGTCGATCCTTGGGTCTACCGCGTCCGTGCTCCCAGCCCGGTCGTCGCGGTGAAAGAAGGCGCTCGGCTCTTCTCCTCACCAAAAGTTCCAGCGCTCGCGCCCTACGCGATCGCCCGCGCCGAGCAGCTCAACGAAGACTTGCCCCGCCACGCGGACAATTGGGTGCGGGAGCTTGACGAAGCCCAAGTCGCCCGCTTTGGAGAGCTGCTCTCAGTGATCCTGGAGGAAGCCCAAGGCCGCCTGATTCTGGTGGAGGTGCTGAGCACCTGGCCCTATCCGCTGCGAAGAGTGATGGAGCGCGCCGGCCTGGGTCGTTTCCTCGTCACGCAAAAGACAGATCCCAACAACCCCGAAGATGTCTACCGAACCGAGCGCGCTCGAGCGGGAGACTGGGTCATGCTGGGAACCCACGACACCGAGAGCATTTGGAGCTTGGTGCCGCGGTGGATGGGAACGACCTACGCCGTCGATCGCGCGCGCCACCTCGCGGAGCGATTGGAGCCTGAGTCAGCGAAGCGAACCGCGTTCGCACAGCACACCGCGTCCAGTCCCGAAGCGATGATCGAAGCCCTCTTCGCGGAGCTCTTCGCGTCACAAGCGCGGGGCGTGTCCGTCTTCTTCGCGGACCTGTTGGGGATGCCGGAGCGCTACAACGCCCCGGGGACCGTAGGACCACATAACTGGTCGCTGCGAGTGCCTCGAGACTTCCGCCACCTCTACGAGGAAAAGCTGAAACGAGGAGCGGCCCTCAACCTTTCACGAGCAGTCACCCAGGCCCTCAGAGCCAAAGGCCTTACCTAGCCGAAGCGAGGAGCAGAGCCGAACGCCGGCGCCAAGCGTGAACGCCGTATGGGTGCGGCTCCGGTATTTCGCAAACGAGCCCGCGCCGGCTCGCCGGAAACGCAATCGAAGCGCGTCCCCGGCCGTTGCTTCTTCTCCTCACCAGACGCGGCAGATGTCCTTCGGCGCTTTGGCCATCGGCTGCCCGGGCTTGCACGAGAACGCCTGCCCGAACTCCGGAACATTCACCAGCAGCCCATTGACCCTGTACCGAGCGGGGGAGTGCGGATCCGTCCGAGCCAGCAACCGTTGCCGCTCCGGCCGAGTGTTCTCGCAAGCCCACTGCGCGTACCCCACGAAGAAGCGCTGCTCCGGGGTGAGGCCGTCTTTGGGACGAAGGTCCTGTCCCTTGGTCACCGTCTTCCAAGCGCGGTACGCCAGCAGCAAACCGCCAAGGTCCGCCACGTCCTCGCCCAGAGTGAGCTGCCCGTTGACCTTGATATCGTCCACCGCGGTGTACTTGGAGAATTGATCCGACACGCACTTCGTCCGTTTGTTGAACGCCTCCGCGTCCTTCTTGGTCCACCAGTCGCGCAAGTTCCCATGGGCGTCGAACTGGCGCCCCTCGTCGTCAAACCCGTGGGTGAGCTCGTGGCCTACCGTGCCTCCCGTGTTGCCGTAGTTGGGCGCGTCGTCCAGCTTCGCGTCGAACAGCGGCGGCTGCAGGACCGCGGCGGTAAAGTTCATGTCGTTCATCTGCGGATTGTAGAAGGCGTTCACCGTCTGCGGAGTCGTGAACCACTCGCCGCGATCAATGGGCTTCCCAATCTTTCCCAGCTGCCGCTTGCTCTCGAAGTGCGCCGCGCGGGTAACGTTCCCGAAGAAGTCATCCCTGGAGATGCTCACCGACGAGTAGTCACGCCACTTGTCCGGGTGGCCGATCTTGTTCGCCATGGTGTTGAGCTTCGCCAGCGCCTGCTTCCTGGTGACGTCCGACATCCAGTCCAGCGACCCAAGGTCCTTGGCCATCTCGGCCTGAATCGCCGCCACCATGATCTTTGCGCGTTCACGGGTCTGCCGCGGAAAGTTGCGACGCACGAAGGCCTCGCCCAGCGCTTCGCCCAGGTCGCGATCCACGAAGCGGACGCAGCGCTTCCAACGTGGAGAGATCGTCTGAGCGCCCCTGAGGTAGCGTTGGTAGAAGTCGAAGTCCTGATCCACGAACTTCGCCGACAGGCTCTCCGCGTGCGCGGTCACCAGCTGCCAGCGCAGGTACGTCTTCCAGTTCGCCAGCGGCTCTCTCCCCAGCAGCGTGCCCACCTGGGTGAAGAACTTGGGCTGCGAGACATTGAGCACCTTGGTGTCGGGCACTCCCACCGCCGCGAAGTACGCGTCCCAATCAAACTTGGGCGCCAACGCCTTGGCTTTCGCGCGGTCCATCTTGTGGAAGACCTTGTACGGGTCGCGGCGCTCCACGCGGGTCAGTGACGCCTTGGCCAGCTCGGTCTCGAGTCTCAAAACCAGCTGCGCGGACTTCTTCGCGGTGGCCTCGTCGTCACCCAACAGCCGCAGCATCTTCTCCACGTGCTCTACATACCGCTCACGCAACTCCGCGCCTTTGGGCTTCTTGTCGAAGTAGTCATCCCGGTCCGGCAACCCCAAACCACCCGCTCGGAGGCCCGCGATGAACTCGGTGGACGCACTGGCGTCTTGCTCCGAGCCTAAGCCAAAGAGCAGCTGATTCGTGTCGCCCGACAGGTGCTGCTCGCCCAACCACTTCGCAAGCGACGCGGGGTCGCTCAAGGCAGCCAGAGCAGTCAGCGCGGGTTCGAGAGGCGTCGCGCCTTTCTTTTCCAGAGCCGCTTCATCCATGCACGCCGCGAAGTACTCGCCCAGCTGCTTGTCACCGCTGGTCCGCTTCCAAGACGGCTTAGAAAGCTCGGTGAGGAGCGACCAGAGGTAGCGGTTCACCTCGTTGCCCCATTTCCCGTAGACGCTCCAGCTGCTCTGGTCCGCGGGAATGGGGTTCGCCTTCTGCCAGCCGCCGCACGTGAACTTGTAGAAGTCCACGCACGGATCGGCGGTGCGATCCATGAACGCCGGTTCCAGCACTGGCGTGTACGGAAGCTGAGAGAGGGGAAGATCCGGCGTGGCGGCGGGTGCCTCCGCGCGGGCGGGCAAAACGGCGCAGAGACAGAGCGCTGAGACGAGTCCTGGGTGCACGATGGAGCGCTTCACGTTCAACCTCCGTTGACAGGCGCTTCGGGCGAGACGTTCCCAGCATCCGCTGCGCCGGCGACCTCACCCGAGGGGGAGACCACGCTGCCCACCTCTGCCTTGCTCCCTTCCGCCGACGGCGTGAACTCCAGCTTTTCCGCGACGACTTGACCCGGAGCCCTCAGGTCGAGCGCGCTCGGCTCGGCGCGGCCGATGTTTTCGTAAATCTGCTGAGCGATGGTGCCCGCGTTGAGCTTGCGGTCGGAGAAGATGACGAAGATGCGGGCCGTGCCTTCCTCGTGCGGAATCTTGAAGACCACGTTGCGAATGGGCTTGCCAGCCTCGCAGGAGATGGACTCGTTGCGAAAGTTCATCGTCAGTTGCCGCACCACGTTCTCCTTCGACGCGGTGAAGACCAGACAGTAGGGGAGCTGACCGGTCGTCGGCACCAGCTCCACGGTGCTGCCGGTAATCTTCTTCAGCTCCACGCGGGCCGCGGGTTTGAGC
>JBQTKE010000260.1:0-7373 GCA_052386435.1 Myxococcaceae bacterium | reverse complement strand
CCTGCAGGAAGAGCCGGCGATGGTCTTTGCGCCGCCGCAGCTCGCTCCGGTGGAGCCGCTGCGTTCGCCGCCTCCGCCGACGATGTCTCTCAACCCGGTGCCGGTCGAGCCGTCGCCGCCCCCGCCGATCGCGTTCAACCCCTCGCCGCCGCCGGCCATTGAGCCGCTGCGCTCACCGCCAGGCCCAACCGCTCCAGCGAACGTCATCCTCTTCCCGCCGAAGGGGCCTCGCGAGGGAACCGCGCTGCCTGCGCCTTTCGCCGCCTACGAGCCGCCGCCCGCGGTGGAGACTGAATCCAGCTTCCTGGTCGCGCCGCCTCCTTCTCGCCGCGAGAGCGAGCTGGCCAAGCGCGGCCTGCTGCTCGACTGGGGCCACTCCGAAGGCGAGGGTCTGGACAGCCCGTCGACGTGGGCACCCGCGGTACCTGCTTGGGCGCCGGGTTCCTTGGGCCAGCCGCCCGCGGAGAGCGCTGAAGCGCGTTCACCTGCGCCGCTGCCGGAGCCGGTTGCTCCCGCGCCTCTTTCGAAACCGCCTGTCTTCGGTGGTGCCGCGAGCGAAGCCACGCCTTCTCCTCCGCCACCCGCGCGAAAGCCTGATCCGCTGACGGCCGCGCGCAAGGACGACGGTCAGCCGGTTCGCACGGGTGATCCTCTTGTCGCACGGGCGGGTGATGCGGCTCCCTTCGCTTCATTGACCGACCCGCCCGCGCGCAAGGACGACTCGCTCCCGACGCTGGTGCTGGAGCCGTTTGACGAGGATCCTTCGGCACCGGCACCGCAAGTCGTGCTTCCCCCGCAACTGGACGAGCCGAAGAAGCCCTCCGTCCACCACACGCTTCCCGAGGAAGGAAAGTTCTTCAACGGCGCGACCGAGGAAGATCTCACCGCCGAGATGAGCCTCATCCAGAAGCGCAGCGGGGCTGGGCGCTGGATCGCAGTCGCCGCCGTGTTGCTCGCGGTGAGCGGCGCGGCGGCTTACTACTTCCTGCCGGGCGAAGAGCCTCCCGCTCCGGTCGCGGTGCCGGAGAAGGCCGCAGAGCCGAAGACCGAAGTCGTGAAGACGGAGCCGCCGCTTGAGCCTCCGAAGTCGGCGCTGCCTGAGCCGGAGCTGTTGCCGCGCAAGCCCGAGGTCGCCAAGCCCGAAGCTCCCAAGCCAGAGCCGCAGAAGGTCGAAGCGCTCAAGCCGGAGCCCGCACCTGAACTGGCCAAGGTGGAGCCTGCGAAGACTGAACCGGCCAAGGCTGAGCCGGCCCGGACGGACCCTGAACCCGCGAAGACGCCTGCCCCCGACGTGAAAACGGCCGCGGTCACGCCGGAGCCTGAACCCGCGAAGCGCGAGCCTTCCGGCACACCAGTGGACGTGGATGGCGAGTTCAACAAGTCACTGCGCGCAGGCAAGGCGGCGTTCCAGAACCAGCGCTTCAAGTCCGCGGTGGTGGCGTACCGCAAGGCCTACGCGCTCAAGCCCAACTCGGACGAAGCGAAGCTGGGGTTGGGCATCGCGCTGGTGAACAGCGACCCGCCGTCGTCTGGCTATCGCGAAGCGGTGAAGCTGCTGCAGGACGTGGTGAAGACAGACACCACCAACGGTCGTGCCTGGTTCGCGTTGGGGATGGCGCTCCAGTTCAACGGCCAGAACAAGGCGGCCATCGTCGCGTACAAGCGCTACCTGAGCGTGGAGCCGTCCGGCGAGTTTTCGGGCGACGCGCGTTTGGTGCTCAGGGAGATGGGCGCGCAGTAGTAGGTTGTGGCGCCTATGCGCCTTCCATTCGTGACCGTGCTGTGCGTCGTCGCGTTCACCGCGGCGTGCTCTGACAAGAAGAAGTGGGCAGAGAAGCACCAGGCCGCCGCCGAAGTAGCCAAGGCCCAACTGAAGAAGGCGGCGGACGCTCCAGCCGCCGCCAAGGCGGAGGTGCCCAAAGATCCCTTCTGGGACGATCCGTCGCTCACCCGCGTCTCGCAGGAAGCGGCGTGCCCGGAGGGACTGTGGGCGCTCTTCAAAGGCTCGGCGGTGGGCAACGACGCCGCTGCGCGCAAGGAGAACGAAGCCAAGCGCGCGGAGCTGGTGAAAGAGCTCAAGGGGAAGCGTTTCGTCACGCGCCTTCATGCCCCCGCGGATCTCAAGCTTGCTCCCTACGACATGCGCAAGGCGGAGCTGCCGCTCGAGCTCACCGGTGTCATTGACTGCACGGACTCCGCCGGGCACATCGCGCTCGCCTTCGGTGATGCGCGCGCCACGGTGCCCAGGACGTCGGTCGTTCAGGAGGGCGCGGTGATTCAGCAAAACATCTGGGCTTCCGCGCCGCTGGAGTTCACGCTCCCCATCAAGAGCTCCGAGGAAGCGAAGAATTTCGTCGACAAGCACAAGTTCGACGTGGACGCGCGAATCGTCTACAGGCTCGGGGCGACGGAGGTGGATCGGAAGATGTTCAAGCAGCCGAAGGTCAAAGAGGGCGAGATCGAGCTCGGCGGCGGCAATGAGGACTGGGGCGCGGGACGTCTGGTCCGGACGGAAATCGAAGCGATTCGGATCGCCACGGATCGCGAGAGCACGGTGCTGCTCGACACGCGGGACAAACCAGCGAAGTGATCATCCTCGGCATTGAAACCTCTTGTGACGAGACCGCGGCGGCGGTCACCGAAGACGATCGCCGCGTGCTCTCCGACGTCATTTCCACCCAGGTCGACATTCACAAACGCTGGGGTGGCGTGGTCCCCGAGCTCGCCAGCCGCAACCACGTGGTGCAGGTGCTGCCGGTCGTGCATGAGGCGCTCAGCCGAGCAGCCAAGACGTTGGATGACGTGGAGCTCATCTCCGTCACGTCAGGTCCAGGGCTGATCGGCGCGTTGCTCGTCGGCGTGCAGGTGGCGAAGGCGCTCAGTCTGGCGCGGAGCATTTCGTTGGTGGGCGTGAACCATCTCGAAGGGCATCTGCTCGCGATTCGTCTCTCGGACGATCGGCCGGATCCACCGTTTCTCGCGCTGGTCGTCTCGGGCGGTCATACGAGCCTCTACGACGTTCCGCGCTTCGGTGAGTACAAGCTGGTCGCGTCAACGCGCGATGACGCGGCCGGCGAGGCTTACGACAAGGTCGCCAAGATTTTGGGCATTCCGTATCCGGGCGGGCGGCCGGTGGACCTGTTGGCGCAGAGGGGAGACCGGGCAGCGATCAAATTCCCCCGAGCACTTCCGGGGGAGGACGTGCTCGACTGGTCCTTCTCTGGGCTGAAGACCGCGGTGCTCAACGTGGTTCGGAAGGGCGGGGTGCCGGAAGGACAGGCGCTGCATGACCTCTGCGCGTCGTTTCAAGAAGCCGTCGCGGATGCGCTGACCAAGAAGGCGATGAACGCTGCGAAGAAGTTGGGGCGGAAGCAGTTGGTGCTCTGCGGAGGTGTCGCCGCCAACTCGCGTCTGCGCGGTTTGGCCGCGGAGCGCGCGCAGGCGAACGGGGTGCGGTTGTTCCTTCCTCCGGTTCGGCTCTGCACTGACAACGGCGCGATGATTTGCGCAGCGGGTTTTCAAGCGTGGCAGCGCGGGGTTCGTTCTGACTTCACGCTCTCCGCGAATCCGGCGTGGCGGCTATGAGCAGCTCGCCTGCGGACATTCTTCGCAGATACGGCCTCAAGCCGAAGCCCAGCTGGGGACAAAACTTCCTCGGCGACGAGCACGCGCTTCAACGAATCGCGGATGCGGCGCAGCTTCAGCCGGATGAACCCGTGGTGGAGCTGGGGCCGGGCCTGGGACATCTCACTCGGTTTCTCCTCGAGACCGGCGCGCGGGTCACCGCGGTCGAGCGAGACCGGGACATGGTCGCGGTGCTTCAAAAAGAGCTCCCTTCTTCGAAGCTCAAGGTCGTCGCAGGAAACGCCGCGGACATCTCTTTCGCGGAAGCCGCGGGAGACCCGCAGGTCGCGGTAGTAGGAAATCTGCCGTACCACCTGACCAGCTCGATTCTTTTTGAGGTGCTAGAGCAACAAGCGTCGGTCACGCGCGCGGTGTTCACGCTGCAGAAAGAAGTCGTGACGCGACTGGCGGCCGAGCCTGGCAACCGCGACTACGGACTGCTCAGCGTTTTGCTGGGCCTGTCGTTCGATGTCGAGCACCTCTTCACGTTGCCTGCCTCGATCTTTCACCCGCCGCCCAAGGTGGATTCCGCGGTGGTGCGGTTGACTCGACTCGCGAAGCGGCGCGCGGAGGTCACGTCGACCGCACGGTTCACTCGGGTCGTGAAGGCCGGCTTCGCGCAGCGGCGTAAGACGTTGATCAACTCGCTGAAGTCTGATCGCGAGTTGGCCAACGCGGAGGGGTGGTCTGCCGCTCTCGCCACCGCGGGGATTGATCCGCAGCGACGCGGGGAGACGTTGTCGGTCGAAGAGTTCGCTGCGGTAGAGCGAGCGCTGCCGTGAAAGAAAAAGGGGATGCTCCGCCTCAACCGGTCAGTCCATCGGGTGGCGCTTACTGGCGATCGCTCGCAGCAGTCCGCCGTTCTTCCGCAGATAGGCGTTGAACGCGCTCTCCGACAGGTTCATCCGTCGCAGCACGCCCGCGAGAATCTCATCCAGCGCCGCCGCGTCCGGTTTCTTCAGCTCCATCGCGATCTTCAGCATGGCAACCCCGAACAGCGGACTCTCCGAGGACGAGTCGAGCTCCGTGGTTTTCCCTCGGCCAGGCGCCTGGACTTCGACTTCCTGAACCGCCACGTTGCCCCTGCGCTGGGATTTGGTCATCGAGTGGAACGCCTCCGTCTGCCGAGTGGGTGCCGTGACACTACGTGGCCCTTGACGTCGCGTCAATCAACCGCTGGTGATTACAGAGTTTTCTCCCGGTTTCGTTGATGGTCGAGGACGAGTGTGTTTGTCTGCGCCACCTTTTTATCTCGGGCCGACAAACAGGCCTTCTCAAGGTGGTCTTTGGACAACCGCTACATCGTCGTCGAAGGGCCCATTGGGGTCGGCAAGACGAGTCTGACGAACATTCTGGCTCAGAAGTTTTCAGGCCGCCGCGTGATGGAAGTCGTGGAGGAGAACCCATTCCTCTCCAGCTTCTACACGGACCGAACCAAGTACGCGTTTCAGACGCAGATATTCGTCCTGCTCTCTCGCTTCCGTCAGCAGCAGGAACTGTTTCAGCAAGATCTCCTCAACCCCATCACCGTCAGCGACTACCTCTTCGCGAAGGACAAGATCTTCGCGCTGCTGAACCTCGATCAAAACGAGATGGCGCTCTACAACCGCGTGTTCGACGCGCTGGGAACGCGGGTGATGAAGCCGGATCTGGTCATCTATCTCCAGGCGCGAATTGACGTGCTGCTGGCGCGTATCAAGAAGCGCGGCCGGGAGTTCGAGCGGAAGTTCGATCCGCAGTACTTGGAAGATCTCGTGAAGGCCTACAACGAGTTCTTCTTTCATTACAGTGACACCCCTTTGTTGGTCATCAATACGTCGGACATAGATTTCGTGAACAACGAGGACGACCTGCACAACTTGTTGAACGTCATCAAGAAAATGAAGAAGGGGACGCAGCACTACATCCCCTTGGCCAGCACGAATACCCCCGGACCGCTTGGAAAAAAGGGCTGAGTGGAAGCGAAGTCGTCAGTCGGATTAAAAGGTAGGTGTTTCGGCCCCCGGCGATCCCGAAAGGGACGGCGAGGGGTTTGAAACCGTAGGGCAGCACGAACATCAACAAATAGCACTCCGTTCTTTCACTCAAAAGGGAGGTGAACCGTGAAGGACAAGGTCACCATCCACACGCTGAAGAAGCTCAAACAAGCAGATCAAAAGATCTGCATGGTCACCGCCTACGACGCCACGTTCGCGAGAATTCTCGACGAGGCCGGAGCGGACGTCATTCTCGTCGGTGATTCGCTGGGCATGGTCGTCCAGGGACACGACTCGACGCTGCCGGTGACGATGGACCAGATGGTCTACCACTCGCGCGCGGTCACCCGCGGAGCGAAGCGGGCCCACGTCGTCGGCGATCTTCCTTTCATGAGCTACCACGCGTCCGCAGATGAAGCGGTGAAGAACGCGGGGCGCTTGGTCGCGGAAGGTGGCGTGGGCAGCGTGAAGCTGGAGGGCGGAGAAGAGTTTGCGGAGACCGTCTCGCGCATCGTTCGCGCCAGCATTCCGGTGATGGGCCACTTGGGCCTCACCCCTCAGTCGGTCCACAAGATGGGCGGCTACGTGGTGCAGGGGCGCGACGACGAGACCGCGCGAAAGATCTTCCGCGACGCCGAAGCGCTGGAGCAGGCCGGCTGTTACGCGCTGGTTCTGGAGGGCGTTCCTCTGGAGCTGGCGCAGCAGATCACCGCACGGCTCTCCATCCCGACCATCGGCATTGGCGCGGGCGTCCACTGCGATGGCCAGGTCCTGGTCTGCTACGATCTCCTGGGCATGAATCCGGACTTCAAGCCGAAGTTCGTGAAGCGGTACGCGGACCTGTTCGGCAACATCAAGACCGCCACTGAAGCGTTCTTCAGCGAGGTGCGTGGCGAGTCCTTCCCGGACGACGAGCACTCATTCAAGTCGAAGACGATCCGTCTGGTGGCTTCGAACAAGGAGCCAGAGCCCGCCACGGAAGAGAAGGTCGGCCAAGTCTACGGGGTTCCGGTCTAACGCGAGTCAGTCGGGAGGGGCGCGGTGAGCCTTCGTATTCTTCGCACCGCGGCGGAGGTCGCGGCGTATTCGGACAACCTTCGGCGCAACGGAAAGCGGTTGGCCCTGGTTCCGACCATGGGCTTTCTCCACGAAGGGCATCTGTCGTTGATGCGCGAGGGACGCAGCCGGGCCGACGCGGTGGCCACGTCCATCTTCGTGAACCCCACGCAATTCGGTCCTAACGAAGATCTCTCGCGTTACCCGCGCGACTTCGACGGCGACGTGGCGAAGTGCGGGAGCGCGGGCGTTGCAGTCGTCTTTGCGCCGGTGCCGGAGGAGCTCTACCCGCCCGGCTTCCAGACTTATGTCGACGTGGAGCAGGTGAGCCAAGGGCTGTGCGGCGGCAAGCGGCCGGGCCATTTTCGAGGCGTCGCTACCGTCGTCACGAAGCTGCTGGCGATGTTCCGACCGCACCTCGCGCTCTTTGGCGAGAAGGACTACCAGCAGCTGCAGGTCATCAAGACGCTGAACCGGGATTTGAACCTTGGCGTAGAGATTGTGGGGATGCCCACGGTGCGGGAGGCGGACGGCTTGGCCATGAGCTCGCGCAACGGGTACCTCACCGAGACCGAACGGCAGAGGGCGCTGGCGCTCTCTCGAGGGCTCAAGGCTGCGGTCGCCCTGGCCGCGAAGGGACCCGTGAGCGCCGACACCCTCAAAGCCGTGGTCCGGGCGGAGCTGGGTCCTGCCGACGTCCGCGAGGACTACGTGGAA
>JBQTKE010000259.1:0-7372 GCA_052386435.1 Myxococcaceae bacterium | reverse complement strand
TCAGCGGAGAGTAGGTGGTGATGCCGGCACAGAGGAGTGGGGCGATCCGCTCCGGCGCGATGTTGGTCGGCGCGCGCAGGACGAAGTCCTGATTGACGACTATCTTGTTGGTGTACCCGCCCTGGGTGAAGCGGGTGTCGGGATCCGGCGCTCCGTAGGTAGGGGCTCGGCTTCTTTGCCAGCAAACAGGTCGGAAGTCTCTGCGCAGAAATGACGGCGCTCTGTTCAAAAGCCTGCCCATCGCGCAGAAGCGGTAGCAGGTTCTCTCAGTCGCCCGTGGAGCCGCGGCCTTAGGAATCAGCCGTGCGGGAGGAAGACGCGTGTTCGATGACTCGGCTAGGTCCGACCCAGCAGAGGAAGCTCTCGGACGCGGGTTCCCGCCAGGGCGAAGAGCGCGTTGGCAATCGCTGGCGCCACGGGAGGAACACCCGGTTCGCCTACGCCTCCCGCTTTCGCCGCGCTCTCCACGATCTCCACCTGGATCTTCCGGGGGACCTCGGCGATTCGCGCCAGCTTGTACGTGTTGAAGTTCGTCTGTTGTGTGACGCCGTTCTTCATCGTCGCGCCGCCATAGAGTGCGTGGCTGATCCCGAAGATCACCGCGCCTTCCATCTGGGAGCGAACGCGATCCGCGTTGACGACTTGGCCGGCATCGATCACGGTCCAGGCATCATCCACCCGCAGCTTTCCGTACGCATCCTTGGCGACGGAGACGACCGTGGCGACGTAGCTGAGGAAGCTTCGGTGCGCGGCAAGCCCCAAAGTCCTCCCGTTCCTTTTCCGGTTCTTCCAGTCGGACATCACGGTCACCCGTTCGATGACGTGGCGCAGCCGACCCGCGTCCACCGGGTGCTCTTCGATGGGTTCGTCGTAGTTGGGCAGGCTGCTGATCCCCAACTCCCTCAGGGACACGTGTCGGGCGGGACCCAAGATCTCCAGCCACATCTCCCGCGGATCCACGCGGCGGGCATGGGCCAACTCGTCGATAAAGGAGCCCTCCGCGAACGCGTGGAAGATGTTGTAGACGGATCGCAGCCAACCGATGCGCACGTAGGGTGCCGCCTCGCACGCTTCCGCACGGACGTTGGGCACAGAGAGCGCCAGGTCGAGGACGCCCTGTTGAAGGTCGCGACCAGCCGGTTTGCTGGACGAGACCAGCATCGACGCAATGGGCGGCACGAACGTTGAGGCGATCGGCGGGAACGCGGTGCGGTGACGCCACGCCACGACCTTGTTCTTCGCGTCGAGCCCGGCGGTCAGCTTCTGGCTGTTCACGGCGTTGTAATAGTCATGGCGAAGATCATCCTCGCGCGTCCACTGCACGCGCACCGGCGCTTTGGCCTCCTTGGCGAGAAAGGCCGCCTCCGCCACGAAGTCCGCCTTGGACTTCCGACCGAAGCCACCGCCCAGGAAGGTCACGTGCACGGTGACGTCTGCCTGCGAAAGCCCCAGAACGCCGGCGGCTTCCTTTCGGGCAGCTTGAGGGTTCTGGGTGCTTGCCCAGATCTCCGCTTTGCCGCTGTTAAAGCGTGCGAGCGCGACGGGCGGCTCCATGGGAACGTGGGCGAGGTGAGGCACGTGGTATTCGGCGTCGACCGTTCTCGCCGCGGACTTGAGCGCGGCGTCGACGTCACCCAGCGCGCGCGCTGGGGTGCCCTCTTTGTTGATCGATTGGCGGAGCGTCTCTTTGTACGCGATCGAGTCGTAGCCCCCGTTTTCACCCGGATCCCAGACGATCTCGAGGGCGGCTCGCCCCTGAATCGCGGCCCACGTGTTGTCCGCGAGCACCGCGATGCCGCCCCAGACTTTGAACGCGTAGGGTCGCGATGCTTCCGGCAGTGGAATGACCTGACGAACCCCGGCGATCGCAAGCGCGCGTGAAGGATCGTACCGGGTGACTCGACCTCCCACGACCGGCGGACGGGCGATGACCGCGATCAACATCCCCGGCACGCGGATGTCCGCTCCGAAGAGCGCCGTGCCGGTGACGAACGCCGGACTGTCGAGCAGCGGCAGTGACTTGCGCAGGTCCGTCAGCGGCCGAAGCGGCACGTCTGATTCTTTCGGGACCGGAAGCTGCGCCGCCGCAAGAACCAACTCGCCAAAGCCCAGCTTCGCGCGCGTCTTTCGGTTGAAGACATCGTGATCCCGCGCTTCACACTGATCGGGCGAGCTGTTCCAGCGTTTGGCCGCCGCGGCGATCAACATCACCCGCGCGGTTCCCGCGGTGCGGCGGAGTTTTTCGTATTGCCCACGAATACTGCTCGAGCCGTCGGTGTTCTGGTCGCCGTACATCGCGTCGCCATCGGCTTGCACCAGCTTCACCTTGGACGGATTGGCTCCCAGCTCGTCCGCGAAGAGTCCCGCGAGAGAGCTGCGAATGCCTTGGCCCATCTCGGAGCGGTGACAGACGAAGGTGACTTCGCCACTGGGGTCGATCTGCACGAAGACGTTCGGTTTGAGCGCGCCCTTTTCTCCGGCCCATGCGTTGCAAGGAAAGAGGCCAAGCGCCAGTCCACCGGTAGAGACGCTCAACGCGGCGATGAAGGATCGACGACTGAAGTGGCGATCTACCAACGCGCGCGTGTGCTGCTCGCGATGCGAGCGACTCATGGCATCCCCGCGGCCTGTTTGATCGCCGCGCGAATTCGCGTGTACGTCCCGCATCGACAGAGGTTGCCGGCCATGGAACGGTCGATGTCTTCGTCGGTGGGCTTGGGGATTTTTTTGAGCAGCGCCGCTGCGCTCATCAGTTGTCCGGCCTGGCAGAACCCGCACTGCGCGACCGCGAGCTCATTCCAGGCTTTCTGAAGCGGGTGGTTTCCGTCGGGAGAAAGTCCCTCGATGGTGGTGACCCGCTTGCCCACGGCGCGTTGGAGTGGGGTGACGCAGGAGCGCACCGCTTGGCCGTCGAGGTGGACCGTGCAGGCGCCGCAGAGTGCTTCGCCGCAACCATATTTTGTTCCCGAGAGCGCCAGGAGATCCCGCAGAACCCAGAGCAGAGGCATGGTCGGATCCGCGTCGACCTCGTGCTGCTTGTCGTTCACCGTGAGCTGCACGTTCATGTTCCCTCCGGACAGTGCGCCCCTGTGGCGATCCACGCTTCGGTCAGCTTCCCCATCAGCTCCTGCGTTCCCGGAGCCGGTTCTCGGTTTGCGCCGGGAGCCCATCCCCACGCGACCAGCGCGTCGTGAGCGATGTGCTCCTTTATTTCCGCAAGCGACTTGCCCCCGTTGCGTTTGAGATCCTTGAGCTGCGCGCAAACCTGGTCCGCGCGTTTGCCGATCCAGGCCATCTCCAGTGGGGCCACGTGCCACTTGGGTGCGCCCGGGACGCGGCTTAGAGACACGTTCTGCTCCTGGTGACAGGTGGTGCATTCCATGGCGACGACACCGTGGTCATCCGGTCCCCGGAACACCGGTGGATCATGGATACGGCCTTCCATTCCTTGGAGCGGGCTGTCGCCTGAGGGGTGGCAGTTGGCGCAACGCGGATGGCTCAGCACTCGGTTCATTTCGGTGAAGAGCGCACGGGATCGTTCGCTCGTGGGCGTGATCGCCTCGAAATCCGACGGGCTCTTCAATGCAAGCGCGGGGGCTTTTGCCGCGTCGGAAGTCTTCGCAAGCGGAACCGCGGGAGGGCGTCGGGAGCCGCACGCAACGACGATGAGCAGCGGTCCCAGAGCGAGGAGTCGGAGATTCACGCCTCAAGTGATATGGCGAGTTCGCAAACCACACCAGAATCCGCTCGCGTAACGTTTGGTTCTCAGCGGTGCGTGGACCGCCTCATCTTTAGAACTGAACAGTCGAAGGCGAAGCTGCCAACTGTCCACGCATCGAGCGAGCCTGTAGCAATCTGATCGCGGATCAGCGCACTCTGGAGACCGTGCGTCTCAACCGCGGCTATTGCTACCGGGAGCAACTCGGCGAACCCGCTCGAGGGAAGACCGCGCTCGAGTACCTATCGACTCAGTACCGGCATTCCACAGAAGAGGAGTGGAGAGCTCGGTTCGTGCGAGGCGAAGTTTTCCTCGAAGGAGCAGTGGTCGCAGCCAAGGCGCCGTTGCGACCAGGAGCCCTCTTGGTCTGGAACCGTCCGCCTTGGGAAGAGCCAGACGTCACGCGCAGCTATGCGCTCATTCATGAAGACGAAGCGCTGCTCGCGGTCGTTAAACCGAGCGGTCTCCCGACCATCCCCGGTGGCGGCTTTCTGGAGAACACGCTGCTGAACGTGGTGCGGGAACGCTTTTTCGAGGCGAGCCCTGTGCACCGCCTTGGACGCGGCACGTCGGGATTGGTCCTCTTCGCACGGACCGCGCCGATTGCCGCACAGCTGTCGAAAGCCTGGCGCGATCGCGAAGTGCTGAAACGGTACCGCGCGCTGTCAGTGGGATCCGCGCGCGAAGACGTCTACGAGATCTCAGCGCCGATTGGAGTCGTTCCACATCCTCGACTCGGTACCGTCTTCGCCGCCAACGCGGAAGGGAAGTCCTCTTCGAGCACCGCCCGGGTGTTGTTTCGCCGTGAGAATGAAACAGTGTTTCAAGTGGATATTCACACTGGGCGTCCCGATCAGATCCGCATCCACCTCGCGTTCATCGGCCATCCACTCGTCGGCGACGAGCTCTACGCCGCAGGCGGACTTCCGCGCGCTCATCTTCCCGCGCTTCCCGGCGACGTGGGGTACCTGCTCCACGCCCAGCAGCTGCGATTCAAACATCCTCTCACTGGTGCGCCGCTCCACCTCTTCGCTCCCGCGCCGTGGTGACGCAGTCCGCACGTGTCAGATGGACCGAACAGTGCCGGACTTGCCTAAAGCGAGCGTCCAAGATGGGCAAGAACGCCAGTTGGCTTCGGTGGTGTGCGTGGTCACCCTTTGAGCAGGATCTTTTTTCGCTCACGGAGACTCGCGCCATGAAACGTCTGGGAATTTTGTTTGGAACCATTCTTCTTGCCGGTGCCTGCGCTCACACGGAAGCAGGCCTAACGACCTCACCAACCGTCTCGGATGAAAAGCTCGCCCGCGTTCCCGCGGATCAGCTGGGTGGCGTGAACGAAGCGCGTGCCATGCAGACTGAAGCGAAGGACGAGGTCGCTCGGAAGGCTTTGGAAGTGAAGAAGGCGAAGAAGGAAGTCGACCTCGCCAACCAAGACTTGAAAGTCGCGCAGGCGCAGATTGATCGAGCACGGAAGGGAAATGAGAACTCCCGCTTCAACCGCGACGCGGCCGGAGAGAAGACGACGACGTCTCAGCTTGCTTCCGCTCAGGCGCAGTTGGTTGCCGCCAAGTCCCGCATCGAACTGGCCAAGGCGCAGCTGACACTTGCTGAAGACCAGCACAGGCGCGCCGAGACGGAGATGTCTCTTGGCACCGCGAAGGTAGACCTGGCCAAGGCGGAGGCGCTGACCGCTTCGGGAGATCCTTCAGCGACAAGCATCAACACTGCCGCAATTCAGCAGCGGATCAACAGCGCTCAAGAGAACCTGGCTCGCATGGATGTCCAGCTGCAGCAGGACGAAGCCGCTGTCGCATCCGCGCGTGAACGCTCCGCCAGCGATGCGGATCTCGCCGGAAAGATGCCGGGCGTCGGCGGCTCAGGCAACGAAGGCCAGAGCCCGATTCCACCGTCGACCGCCTCTTCTCCGTCGAAAGATCCCGTCGAGCTCGAACAAGCGGAGCCGCTCCCTCAGAGCGCACCCTAGCCAGTACGTCAGTTGGGAAGTTGGATCACCCTTCAGGCTTCGAGCGTCCACGAGAAATCAGCAGCGACGGCGGCGAGCGCCTGACGCCTGAACCTGCAGTCGGTTCTCCTGTGCATCGCGCCTCTGCCCAGCGCGCCTCGCTTGAGGTATGGGCAGGGGCATGGCTGATGAATTGGTGAGTGCGCTGCTCAAAGGGCACGACCTGCGGATTCTGGCGGTGCTGACGGCGGATGTGGCCCGTCACGCGCGGTCGATTCAGCGGATGGCGCCCACGTCGGCGGCGCTGTTGGCTCAAGGCTTGACGAGCGCGGCGCTCTTGGGCGCGCTTCAGAAGGAGCAGACGCGGATCAACGTGCAGCTTGAGTGTGACGGGCCTCTTCGCGGCTTTCTCGCGGACTCAGATGGTCAGGGCACGGTGCGCGGCTACGCGAAGAACAACGCGGTCGAGTTGCCTGAGGCGTCCGGCGCGTTCCGTTGGCGTCCGGCGTTGGGCAACGCGGGGTTCCTGTCGGTGCTGAGGGACTTGGGAGAAGGGGAGTACTACCGCTCATCCGTGGAGCTGCAGGCGTTCGACGTGGCGAGCGATCTCAACCACTACTTCAAGAAGTCGGAGCAGATTGAGACGGCGGTGGGGATCGAGGTGATTCCTCAAGGGAACGAACCGCTGGGCATCGTCGCGGGTCTGCTCATCCAGTGCCTGCCCAACGGCTCCCCTGAAGAGCTGGCCGCTCTGAAGGAGACGCTCTTCATTGAGGGTGGTTTCAGAAAAGCCCTCGAGACGACGCAACCTCTCACCGCGTCCGCACTGCTTACGCACTTGGTTCCGCGTCCAGATCTCGAGGTCATGTCGCGTTTTCCAGTCCGCTACGTCTGCGGCTGCTCGGTGGAACGGGTGAAGCGCGCGCTCGCGGCTCTGGGCAAAGAGGGGCTGGAAGATCTGCTCGCGAAAGAGGGCAAGGCGGATGCAACGTGTGAGTTCTGCATGACGCATTACGTCGTCGAAGCGGAAGAAATCCGGGCGCTTTTAACGGGGTTCTCCGAGAGCGACGTCGATTGACGACGCGAGTGGTTCTAGGCTACTTCGCGCGCCCATGAGCTACTTCCCCAACCTCCTTGAGGGCGACTACGAAGCGCTTCACCTCTGCACGGACAAGAAGACGGGGCTGCGCGCGCTGATTGGCGTGCACAACAGCAAGCTGGGTCCGGCGCTGGGCGGCACGCGCGCGTTGGCCAGCTACGCGGACGAAGCGGAAGCCGTCACGGACGTACTGCGGTTGGCGAAGGGAATGACCTACAAGGCCGCGCTCGCGGGGCTTCCGCACGGCGGTGGCAAGGCGGTCATCATGTTGCCCAAGGGCTACGTGGACCGCGGGAACCTCTTCCAAGCTTTCGGCCGAGCGGTGGAGTCTCTCAAGGGTGGCTACATCACCACGGAGGATTCGGGCACCAGCCCTGAAGACATGGAGTTCGTGCGCAGGTCCACCGCGCACGTGGTGGGGTTGAAAGACCGCAGCGGAGATCCTTCGCCGGTCACTGCGTACGGCGTTGCGCGCGGCATTGAGGCCACGGCCAAGCACCTCTTCGGTCGAAGCGATCTCAAAGGTCTCACGGTCACGCTGCTGGGTGTGGGCCACGTGGGTTACGCGCTGGCGCAGGAGCTTCACGAGCGC